>JACZXM010000429.1 GCA_022571615.1 Acidobacteriota bacterium
TCAATCACGTGCGCAGCTACGCGCTCTACGTCGATGGCGCCGATGAGTTCGAGCCCTCTCTGGCGTTGCTCAAGGGCGGAGGGGCGGCGCTGACCGGCGAGAAGATAGTTGCGGGCGCGGCAGCACAGTTCGTCTGCATCGTCGATGCCACTAAGCAGGTCAACGTGCTCGGGGCTTTCCCACTGCCGGTCGAGGTACTCTCGATGGCTCGCGAAACGGTAACGGCGCGGCTGCGGGAGCTAGGCGGATCGCCGGTGCTGCGCGAGGACCTGGTGACCGACTACGGCAATCTAATCCTCGATGTGCACGGTCTTGAGATCATCGATCCGCTGTTCCTGGAGACCGAGATCGAGACCATCCCCGGGGTGATCACCTGCGGTATCTTCGCGCGCCGGCGCGCCGATGTCGTGCTCGTAGGGACCGATGAGGAAGTGCAACGGTTCGAATGACCGCGGACCGATCGTGGCACGGATCAAGATCGAGGATGGCTCGGCTTGGGAAAGCGGGTAGCCGCAGGCAACAGTGTCAGTCTTCTTCGATCGGCCCGAGCTCCATGTGGTCGGGTCCGGCGGCGGGAAGCTTGTAGCGGATGTAACCGTAGCCGTACTGCACGTGGATTCGATTGGCCTCCTGTACGGCTTGGCTGACCGCACGCTCGAATCGATCGAGGGCTCGGGCCGCAATGGCCTCGTCGATCGGCTCGAGCGAGCCCGCCAGGTAACGGTCGATGACCTCGGTCCACTTCGGGCGTGTCGTCTTACCGACTCCGAACAGATGGCGTACCTTGCGAAGCTGGTAGCCGGCGAGCTTCCAGTTGCCGCCGCGAGCGGCATGTACCATCCAGCCGAAGCGGTCGGCGATCACCGGCATCAGGGTTCCGAGCCCGGGCATCAGTGCCGCCATCTGATCGAGGCTGAGCTTGCCGTGGCGTGTGGTGGCGTACACTTGCGCGGTCCTGCTCTCGGTGTCGTCCTTGGTGCTCATTCCGTTTCCCCTCGGGTTCAGCAAGACACGATGAATCATATCCAACCCCAACGGCTGCCGCGGCGGTCATCTGTGAACCTGGTGTGGGGGCTGGCGCTGGCGCTGACTTTTTCGGTGGGTGGTGTGCACGCGCGAGCCGCCGCGCAGGAATCGCCAGCGCCGGCGCACGTGCGAGTGGTCGCAACCGGTGGCACGATCGCAGGGCGTGGGGAGCCGGGAAGAGTCTCAGGCTATCGCTCCGGAGCGATCCCGATCGAGGAGTTGCTGAACGGCGTTCCGGGCCTCCAAGAGATCGCCAACGTCAGCGCCGAGCAATACAGCAACGTCGGCTCGACTTCCCTGTTGCCGTCCGACTGGTTGGCGCTGGCACAGCGCATCAACGTTCTGCTTGCGGAGGGCGTCGACGGTCACCCGGTAGACGGTGTCGTCGTTACCCACGGCACCGATGCGCTCGAGGAGACGGCATATTTTCTCAACCTGACGGTGCGCAGCAACAAGCCCGTGGTGGTGGTTGGAGCCATGCGTCCGGCGACCGCCACCTCGCCCGACGGGCCGCTCAATCTGCTCAACGCGGTCCAGGTCGCCGCCGCAGCGGTATCCCGCGGTCGAGGGGTTCTGGTGGTTCTGAACCAGGAGATCAACGCCGCCCGTGATGCAACCAAGACCAACGCTCACCGGGTCCAGACGTTCCGCTCTCGGGTGTGGGGCGCTCTCGGCGTGGTCGAGGGGGACGGCCCGATTTTCTACCGGCGGATCGAGAAGAGGCACACGTTCGACAGCGAGTTCGACGTCTCGAACCTGATGGCGGCGGATCTGCCGCGTGTCGACATCTCCTATACGTACAACGGTGCGGACGGTACCGACATCAGGGCGTTCGTCGTCGCCGGCGCGCGCGGCATCGTGCTTGCCGGATCGGGTGCCGGTGCTACCACGCGCGGGCAAGGGGAAGCAGCGCGCCAGGCGGTGGAAGGCGGGGTATTCGTGGTGCGCACCACACGCACCGGCTCGGGCCGCGTCGGCCGGGGCCGCGGGCGGATGATCGCGGGCGACGACCTGGTGCCGCAGAAGGCGCGGATCCTGCTGATGCTGGCCCTGGCGCATACCCAGGACCCGGAACAGATCGGGCGGATCTTCCGCTCCTATTGATCGCTGCCTGCTAGTAACGCCACCACACGAGCCGGTCCACCCGAGCCGCCGGCGATCTTGATCGGCAGCGCGATCAGCGTCGCGCCCTGCGCCGGCAGCTGCTCGAGCCCGGTCAGGTTTTCGAGATTGAACACGCCGGCTGCGGCCAGTATCCGGTGCGAGCGGAAATCCAGGTCCTTGCCCGGGTCGATGCTGGCGGTGTCGATGCCCACACCGCTGACGCCCCGCTCGACGATCCAGGCCGCCGCCTCGGGGGAGACACCTGGAAAGTGCAGCGCGGTGGTATCGAACGGGTCATCGCTGCCGTAGTAGTCATTCCAGTCGGGCCAACGCAACGACCAGCCGCTGCGTACGAGCACGATCGCGCCCTCCGGCACGCGACCATGGGCCGCTTCCCATGCCTCTAGGTCGGCGGCCTCGAGCACGGCATCGGCGTTGTTTGCTGCGCGCTCGGCGATGTCGATGAGCACCGCTGGGCCGATGAACCGTCGCACTGGAATCTCGGCATTGGTCCAGGCGTCGGGAGCGAAGTGAATCGGGGCATCCAGGTGGGTGCCCAGGTGCTCGGGCATCGAGAAGCGGGCCATCGCGTACCACTTGCCATCCTCGGAGTAGCCCCAGGTCTGGCGCTCCCATTCGAACGGCGTGCCGTTGGGCCAATAGAGGCTGTCGGGGCTGAGCGCATGGGTGAGATCGACGACTTGCCGATCCTCGATCGCGGTGGCGGACACGCCTTCATCTCCGCCCGCCGCCCGGTCGACGGAAGCGGAACAACCGGTCACGGCAACGGCGAGCGCTAGCAGCGCGCGACCAAACCCACCTT
>JACZXM010000430.1 GCA_022571615.1 Acidobacteriota bacterium
AAGAGGGGCTCGTCGCGGTCCTGACCGGGGGTAGCGCGGCCACAGTCTACGCCCCGGATGCCTACCAATCGGCTGACTTGGACTTCGTCCTGCTCTTCGGCAACAGCCCCGACAAAGGAGCCTGTGCCGAAGCTCGAATCATCGCCCTCGGTTATGAGCGCGCCGGCAACTCGTACCGGCACGCGTCGAACCCGCTTCTGCTCGAGTTTCCACCCGGACCCCTCATGATCGGGTCCGAGCGCATCGACCGCTGGGCGACCCGGAGGCGCGGCGAGGACCTGCTGCACCTACTGTCGCCGACCGACTGTTGCAAGGACCGCCTTGCTGCGTTCCTGCACTGGAGCGATCGCTCGGGTCTGCAGCAGGCCCTGGCGGTCGCGAAGGCCCAGCGCAAGAGCGTCGAGGTCGAAGAGATCGAACGCTGGGCGATCGTGGAGGGGGGTACCGAGAAGTTCCAGGAATTTGCCGAACGGTTACGATGATCGGCGCAGGGTTCAACGGTCCGGCGATACCCGGTGCTGGCACCACGAGCGCTTCCTTGATCGGAACAACCCTTGGTCCATTCTTCGTAACGTCAGCGGTGAGCTCCGCCGGCGACGACACGATCAAGACTGGCCTGTACGGCGACGTCGCGCCGGTCGACGATCTCTCAGAACATCGCTTCTTCCTGACCGCTATCGATCGCCACGACGGCAAGGTCGAGACGCTGGCCGCGATGGGGCTGCGAATCGGCGAGACTGTCGGGTTGCGCTGGACCGACCTGGATCTGGAAAGCGGGGAGATCATGTTCCAACGCGCGCGTTTTCGTGGCGAGGAGATCAGCACGAAGGGTCGCCGTTACCGGAACCCATCTCCCCCGACCTGGCCCACCGGTTGAATGCCGGCACGGAAGCCACCGTCGGACGGGTCGAGGGTGGAAACAACGCGTTGCGCGGCATCGCTTGCCGCGGGTAACGTTGGAATAGTAGCCCCAATAGCGAATGAGCTGGTGACGGGGCGGAGGCAGGTGATCGAGGACCTGGGCGATGAGCTCGTAGACATCCCAACGGGCGACCTCCATCACGGGGCGTCCACCGCATTGGCGCCGGCCTGACGACGCCTACACCTCGATTTCTATGACGTCTCCTATGAGACGAACGGGGTACCTGGCGACACCTTCAAAGGCAGGTGGTCCGGAGACCTCACCAGATTTGATGTCAAAGCAGGCGCCGTGCCACGGGCATTCAACTTGGTCGCCGTCGACTGAACCTTCGCTGAGTGGCCCGCCCCGATGCGTGCATGTGTCATCAATGGCGTAGAACTCGCCACCAAGGTTGAACAGGGCGATTTTCTTGCCTTCGACCTCTACACAGGTGGCCGATTGGTCGGCGATCTCCGATGTTTTGGCTACCTTGACGAACTCCGGCATGGCGGGCTCCTTTCTGCAAGATTGAGGTTCAACACGGACCGGCAGTCACTCAGCCAGGGGCGCCATTTGAAAGTGGATAGGGTCCGAGACTCTTGCCGTCCATTGCGGCAGAGGCTACCGCGCCGCAGCGAGGATCAACAGCGGGTCGACGGACGGTGCGTGATGAGGTCCAACACCAGTGGCTCAGGAGCCGCCCCCCAAGCGGTTAGGTGTCCACCGAAACGGGGTAACAAGCGCATCGCGCCCCGGACCTACCAACTCTGGCTGGTGCTGGATGACGATACGGAGAGACCGTTGCTTCCGATCGACACGGTGTTCTCGGACCGTGGGGTAGTAAGTGCTCGAGGCCCTGGCGCGTACCGGGCAACGTGCGAGATCATCTTCGAAGCGAGGCGCAGGGGGGATCCCGCAAGCAACCTATGGCGTATGTCGCTGAGCGGCAGTGGCAGGACCCAGTTGACCACCGGGCCCTCGTGGAATCCGAGCTGGTGGATCCCCTCCGAGCCTCTGCCGAGAAGAGCGGTGATGGGAGCGATCCAATGGCTCCGAAACGCGATTTCCCCTGGAGAGGGCGCACCCCTCGACGCTCGCTGCCACTTGCTCCCGGTTGCCGAATCCGCGCTCGTAGCGCGTGACCCAGAAGCCGGTCCCTGGCCCGGATCAAATGAGCAGCGACAGAGTGGTTGCTGAGTTGTCGGCGTCAACGCCGAGACCACCGCGCCGTCGAGCTAAAGACCGGCAACACGAAACCGGTGCAGCTGAACATCGCCACTGATTCCACGCAAGGCTCCAGCGACAACGGGCGGTCTCGCTGTCCGCTCTATTCGTGCAACGCGGCCAGTTCGTCCCAGGGCACCAGGTCGACGAAAGTACTGAGGATCTCGCCGTCGGCGCGGTTGATCTCGATCTTCACGAGCAAGTTGTCAGTGAAGCCCGTCGCCTCACTCTCCCCTTCCTCGCCGTCGACTACGGTCCAGCCGCTCCAGCCGTCCTTGTTGATCGCCGCGTAGTGTTTGTCCGGGCTGTTGGCGTTCATCTGATCGAGCATCATCGGGTTGGTGAACATCATCGCCATCCCGCGCGCGGCCATCACCATCGCGGACGAGCCGATGATGGTGAGCTCGACGGTCGTACCGGCGGCATCGGTGTAGGTACGGCTCGCTTGCGCGACCTCGAGCCCAACGCCCTGACTTTCGAACTCATCGCCATCCACGGCGGTCCATCCCATCGGAGCTGCGGGCAGCAACGCCGCCAGAGCTGCCGCGTCCGGCGTCTGGGCCAGAGCCGGCGTGCCGGCGAATGTGGCCAGCGCGATCACGGCAGCGGTCATCATTGCAGGTAGACCTCGCATTGCTTCTCCTTTGTCCTGACGGTGGTCAGCGGTCTTTCAAGATCCCATGGCCCGCGCCGGGTCCCGAATCCTCTCCAGGATCGCCTCAGGCCAATTGCGAACCCGATATCGAGACTTCGCGTACTTGTACTGACCGCGTTTCGGGTGCTTCATTGGCGGCGACTCCAGATCGCGAGCCCTGTCGCAG
>JACZXM010000431.1 GCA_022571615.1 Acidobacteriota bacterium
TCAAGGGCGGTTCGTCGTGACCGTTCTTGGCGCGATCGCTCAGCTCGAGCGCGATCAGGCGGCGGAGAGGACTCGCACGGCGATGGCGGAGCTTCGTCGGCAAGGGCGCCGGATCTCGAGCAAGCCGCCGTTCGGGTATCGCTTCGAGGGAGACCGGGTCGTCGCAGTCCGAGCCGAGCAGAGGCTCCTGCGGCGGATGTTGCGGCTTGAGTCCGAGGGTTGCGGCAGCTATCGAATCGCGTCCGTTCTGAATCGCAAACGGTGTCCGAACCCGCGCACGTCGAGTCCTTGGTATCACGGCACGGTGCGCGCGATCCTCGCGACGGCCCGTCGCAGAGCTCTCGGCTGAGCACTTTTCTTTGTCCATGGAGTCCGTGGCGTCCACGGAGTCCGAGTCATGGTTGTAGTGCTTGATGCTGCCGGCTTTGGCGTGTCACTGAAGCTAGGAGTCAACCCATGAAGATCCGCGACCGCGTCAAGGAGCTGCGCCGCGTGCGAGCGAGCGAGCTCTTGCCTCATCCGAAGAACTGGCGCAGCCATCCCAAGCTGCAGCGGGAAGCGCTGAAGGGAATCCTCGCGGAGGTGGGATACGCGGACGCGCTCTTGGTGCGCGAGACGGACGAGGGCCTGCAACTCATCGACGGCCATCTCCGTGCGGAAATGACCCCGGACCAGGAGGTCCCGGTGCTGGTGTTGGACCTCACGGAGGAGGAGGCGTGCAAGCTGCTGGTCTCGCTCGATCCGCTGGCGGCGATGGCGGGCAAGGACGACGCGTTGCTGCAGGATCTGCTCGAGGGGATGGAGACGGAAAACGAGGCGCTTCAAGGGCTGTGGGAGAGCCTGGTGACTCCCGCGCCGTGCGAGGGACTCACGGACCCGGACGACATTCCCGCGCCGCCGGCGGAGCCTGTCACGCGAAGGGGCGACCTGTGGCGTCTCGGCGAGCATCGTCTTCTTTGCGGGGATGCGGGCAGCGAGGCGGACGTGGACCGGCTTTTGGACGGGGCCCGGGCGCACTTGGTGTACACGGACCCGCCGTACAACGTCCGCGTAGAGCCGCGCTCGAACAACGCGGTCGCGGCCGCCCGGGGGAGTCGCGGCACCCACCAGGGCTTCGACGCGGCGCGGGCCAAGGCCAAGGGGCCGGGCGTCCTGCGTCCCCGGGACCGCGCGCTTGAAAACGACTTCCTGCCGGCGCCGGCCTTCGAGGCGTTGTTGCGGTCCTGGTTTCGCAACCTCGCGCGCGTGCTGGATCCGGGCCGCGGCTTCTACATCTGGGGCGGGTACTCGAACGTGTCCAACTACCCGCCTGCGATCGAAGGCGCGGGGCTGTACCTGAGCCAGGTCGTGGTCTGGGACAAGCAGCACCCGGTGATGACGCGAAAGGACTTCATGGGTTGTCACGAGTCGGCGTTCTATGGCTGGAGGAAGGGTGCCGCGCACTACTTCGATCCCCAGACCCACAACGCGACCGACCTGTGGTCGGTGAAGAAGGTGAGCCCGCAGAAGATGGTGCACCTGACCGAGAAGCCGGTGGAGCTTTCGGTGCGTGCGATGCAGTTTTCCTCGCGTCGGGGCGAGCACGTGCTGGACCTCTTCGCCGGGAGCGGCTCGACGCTGATCGGAGCCGAGCAGACAGGCCGCAGGGCCTTCCTGATGGAGATCGACGCGCTTTACTGCGACGTGGTGGTGAGGCGCTGGGAGGCCTTTGCGGGCCGGAAAGCGGAGCGGGTGCGCGCATGAGCGAGGCGCAGGCCGTGTCCGAGCGGGGCCGCCCCTGCAAGCTCACGCCCGAGGTGCAGGAGAAGATCCTGAACGCTCTGATCCTGGGCAGCTGCCGCCGCGACGCGGCGCAGTTCGCGAGCGTCGACAAGGCCACCCTGCGGCGCTGGCTGGCGCGCGGCGCGGAGGAACAGGAGAGCCTGTACGCCGAGCTTCGCAGGGCGGTGCACGAGGCCGAGAGCCGCGCCAAGATCACGGCCGTGGGCTGCATCACGAAGGCCGTGCGCGAGGGGGACTGGCGCGCCGCGGCCTGGTTTCTGGCCTGCAAGTGGCCGGCGGAGTTTTGCGCGAAGTCGCCGCTTTTCCTCGTCGCCGGGATCGAGTATTGTGGGCTCGGTTTGGACCGGCTGCGGTTCCGATATTAGCTGCGGCTGGGGCGGAGCGTCCGTGGTTACGTTGGGTTGTTCGGTGGGGGGCACTGACAGGTCCACCTCGCTGGCTCCACCAACCTGCCATATTGCGGTTTCTGGGACGTCCTGCCCCGCTACTTTGAAGGTGACCGTCATGCCATCGAATGATTGGTCATCGGGCTGGATCACCAGGACTTGGTATTGATCACCGGTTACAGTACCCGTGCCTACTTGGACGCCGTCGATCCAAGCGGTTACTTCGGTCCCTTCGGGTACCGCTACACCGTCTTGGGTAACACTGCCCACAAACATATTGGGAGGTTGTTGGGCGAGAGCAACGGCGGGAAATGCCATGACCGCAACAATGACGGCGATTAGGCCCCAAATTCTTGCACTTCGCATGGCTTTCACTCCTAGCCTCGGTTTGATTCTTCGTTAAATTTTGGCAACTTGCCAGGCCCAGCCGGGGCTGGAGGATGCCCTTGGTATCAGAGACTTTCATGCCGTCTTCGTCGACTCCAAACAGGGCTTCGTCATAGGCCGGATTTTCCGGATCAGTCCAGGTTGCATCATCCAGCGCCATGAAATCTGGCGCAGGGTCAGCATCGGTTTCTCTCCGACCACGGGGTGGTTGACGCTCCACGCGACGCTGTGGTTCAGCATCGCAGTCATCGTGATCGCGGCGGTTCTGCCTCTCAAGATCATCGTGTCACAGCCCGTCGCAGACATCTGGAGGGCGGGAAGAACCCCGGTCGCCTCGATGGAGGATTTGTTCGTTCGGCTGTTCTCCACGATTCCATCCAGGAAGGATAC
>JACZXM010000432.1 GCA_022571615.1 Acidobacteriota bacterium
TGCCCTCGGTCGACCTGCTCACCGGGGAGGCGGTGGACGCGGTCGTGCAACGGACCGACACCTGCGCCGTCCCGGCCGCTGCGGTCATTGGCGAAGCGATGCTGGCACTGGTTCTTGCCGACGCCTGCATCGAGAAGTTCGGCGGCGACAGCTTGCGGGAAACACGCCGCAACTGGCGCGGCTACCTCCAGCAGGTGCGCGATTATCCGCCGTCGGCTTAGCAGCCCGGGGCAGCCGCACAGGTCGATGATCGTTCGCCAGCCTCGCCGGCCGTGGTGGCCTGCGAGCGGCTCATCTCTCCGCCTCCCGGAGCGCCTCGAGTAGGTAGCGCCCGGTATAGGACTGCTCGCACGAGGCCACCTCCTCGGGGGTTCCCACCGCCACGATCCGGCCGCCTCGGTCGCCGCCCTCGGGTCCCAGATCGATGACCCAGTCAGCGGCCTTGATCAGATCGAGGTTGTGCTCGATCACGATCACCGAGGCGCGATTCTTGATCAGGCGGTTGATCGCGAACAGGAGCTTGGCGATGTCGTCGAAGTGCAGGCCGGTGGTGGGCTCGTCGAACAGGTAGAGGGTTCCCTGTCCCCCGCCTTGCGCCAGGTGCGCGGCGAGCTTGACCCGCTGCGCCTCGCCGCCAGAGAGCGTGCTCGAAGGCTGGCCCAGCCGCAGGTACCCCAATCCGACGTCCTCGAGCACCTTGAGCTTCGACTCGGCCTTGGGCAAGTCGCACAGGAACCGTCGCGCTTCGGCGACCGTGAGCTCCAACACCTGGTGGATGTTCTTGCCCCGGTAGGTGATGTCGAGGATCTCGCGGCGGTAGCGCGTACCGCCACACTCCTCGCAGGGGAGACGAACATCGGGCAGAAACTGCATCTCCACCAGGATCTCTCCGTTGCCCTTGCACCCATCGCAGCGGCCGCCGGGGACATTGAAGGAGAAATGGCCCGGGCCATACCCCCGCGCCTTGGCCTCACGAGCTCGCGCGAACCGCTGCCGGATGGCATCGAACGCCTTGATGTAGGTGACGGGGTTGGATCGAGCCGAGCGCCCGATCGGCGACTGGTCCACCATGACCACCTGCTTGATGCGCTCGGCGCCATCGATGCGATCGTGCTGTCCGACGGCACCTTTCCACTCCCCTAGCCGGTGCTGGAGGCCCGCGTGCAAGATGTCGTGCACCAACGTGCTCTTGCCCGACCCCGAGACCCCTGTCACGCAGCACAGCACCTCGAGCGGAAAGTCGACGTCGATTCCGTCCAGGTTGTGCTGACGGGCTCCGACCACGCGGATCCAGTCGAGCGGCGGACGCCGTAGCGCCGGCATCGGCACGCGCTTCTCGCCCGCCAGGTACGCGGCGGTCAGCGACCCGCTAGTACCCACCAGCTCGTCCGGGGGCCCCGCGTACACCACCCGACCGCCGTGTATGCCGGCCCCCGGCCCCATGTCGATGAGCCAATCGGCGCGCTCGATCATCTGCCGGTCGTGCTCCACCACCAGCACCGTGTTGCCGAGATCACGCAGCCGGCCGAGAATTGCGATCAGGCGATCGTTGTCGCGTGGGTGCAGCCCGACGCTCGGCTCGTCGAGCACATACAGCGAGCCCACCAGCATCGAGCCGAGGCAGGCCGCCAGGCTGATCCGTTGCGCCTCGCCGCCCGAAAGCGTGCCGGTCAGCCGATCCAGCGCGATGTAGTCGAGCCCCACTTGAGCCAGGAAAGCGAGGCGCGAGCGAATCTCCGCCAGAACCCTATCGACCACCACCGCCACGCTCACCGGCAGCTCCAGATCCTCGAAAAACGCCTCCAGTTCGCCGATGCTTCGGGTCGACAGATCGGGCAGGTTCTCACCGCCGACGAGAACCGACCGAGTCTCCGGCCGCAACCGGCTACCGCGGCAAAGCGGGCAGCTCACGTAGCCCCGGTAGCGGGCCAGGAGCACGCGTATGTGCAGCTTGTGCTGCTTCTTGCGTAGCTTGGCGAAGAAACCCGTCACCCCGACGAATCCGTCACCACCGGACACGATCGCCTCTCGATGCGCCGGCTCGAGCTCGCGCCAGGGCACCTCCAGCGGGATCCCTTGATCGGTGCAGAACTTGCGCATCGCGTTGCGTACCCGCGTCCGGCTCTCCGTGCTCCAGGGTGTGATCGCGCCCTCGGCCAGGGTGAGGCTCTGGTCGGGAATTACCTTATCGAGGTCGATCTCGATGATGCTGCCGAACCCCCTGCACTCCGGACAGGCGCCGTAGGGATTGTTGAACGAGAACAAGCGCGGCTCCGGCCGCGGGAAGTCGCGATCGCAGCCGGCGCACCGAAACCGATCGTCGAACGGCATCGCCACCCAGTCGCCGTCGCGCTGAACCCAGGCGCGGGCCCGGCCGCCACCCTCGTGAAAAGCGATCTCCATGGAGTCGACGATCCGTTCGCGGGACTCCGTGCGCAGGCGCACCCGATCGACCACGACATCAACGTGGGGGCCGATATTTTCTGCCTGATGGGCAAGCTCCCGCGGCGATAGCTCGATCACCTGATGATCGACACGCAGCCGTCGAAACCCCTCCTTGAGCAGCCCCTTGAGCCGCGCCGTGCGTTCCGGGATGCCCGCCTCCAAGGTGACCGGGAAGGTCAGCAGCGCCAGCTGCTGGCCGTGCTCCTGTAGCAAGCGGTCGACGGCATCGGAGGGAGCGTCGGCGCGCACCACCTTGCCGCAGGAAGGGCAGACGGTCACCCCGGCACGCGCGAACAGAAGCCGCAGATAGTCCTGAATCTCGGTTGCCGTTCCCACCGTCGAGCGGGAATTGCGCGGCGGTACCCTTTGCTGGATGGCGATCGCCGGGCACACGCCCCGCACCTCGTCGACGTCCGGCTTGGCCATGCGCTCGAGAAACTGGCGCGCGTAGGCCGAGAGCGACTCGACGTAGCGACGCTGCCCTTCG
>JACZXM010000026.1 GCA_022571615.1 Acidobacteriota bacterium
AGCGGGTGCCATCGTGATTTATGGCGTGATGGCCTACAAGACCCACGCCAAGATGCTGCACGGAGGCGCCACGGACTGCTAGCCAGAACCGCCACAATCGTGTTGTCCTGCCGGGTCTGTCCTGCCGGGTCACTCCGACCGCAACGCGATCAGCGGATCGATGTACGCGGCCCGGCGAGCCGGCAGGAGGCTGGCGACGAATGCCGTGGCCAGCAACACCGCCAGCGCCGTGGCGTAGGCCAGCGGGTCGGTGGCGCTGATGCCGTACAGCACACTGGTGGCGGCGCGCGAAAGCAGCCAACCGGCCGCCAGTCCGAGAACGAGGCCCACCGCCACCAGCGACATGCCTTCCCGCACCACGCCTCGGATCACGTCACCGGCGCGAGCGCCGAGCGCCATGCGGACGCCGATGTCGCGAGTCCCCTGCGCCACGGTGAACGAAACAACGCCGTACAGGCCGACCGCCGCGAGCAGCAGGGCCAAGACGGCAAACGATCCGATCACCCCGGCGGCCATTCTTGCCGGCAGGTAGGCGAGCCCGAGCGCGTCATGCATGGTGCCGAGATCAGAGACTGGGAGTGTCGGGTCGAGCTGGGCAACCACCTTGCGGACGACTTCCAGATACGCGCTCGGTTCCGAGGCGGTGCGAACGTGAAGGAAGGTGCTCTGGCCGCGATAGGTCTGGGCTCTTGCCAAGTAGTAGTAAGGCTTCGGATCTTCGCCGATGCTGAAGTAGCGGCCGGTCGGCACCACGCCGATCACCTGGCGGTCCTCGCCGCCGGCGCGGATTCGCTTGCCCACGGCGTTCTCCCCGGGCCAGAAACGCTCCGCAAAGGCCTCGTTGACGATCGCCACCGGAGCGCCATCGCGGTCGTCCGATTGCAGGAATGACCGGCCACGAAGGATCGGGATACCCATGGCCTCGAAGTAGCCGTGGTCGACCCTGTTGATATCGAGGCTAGGCCAATCCTGTCCTTCGGGAACCTCGTAGCCTTCCGGCAGTACGCTCGATTGCGAGTTCATCAGCGACAGCGGAACGGAGGCGGCGTAACCGACGGCGTTCACGCCCGGCTGGCTCAGGAGCTCCCGGCGGAGGTCTTCAAAAAAGGAATCCAGCTCCTCGACCGGGTAGCCTTGCAGCGCCGGGTCGACGCTTGCGGTCACCACGTTGCCCGGGTCGAACCCCAGATCAACGTTGCGGATCTCCTGCAAGCTGCGTAGCACCATGCCCGCGGCGATCAACAGCACCAGGCACAGTGCGACTTGCCCGACGACCAGTCCGCGGCGCAGGCGGCTCGATCGTCCACCCGATCCCGGCGCTCCGTCCTTGAGCGCAGCGACCAGATCCTGGCGCGTGCTCAGAAGCGCCGGCGCCAGACCGAAGATCAGTCCGGTGATCACGGTCACGCCGAACGTCAGGGCGAGCACCGCAGCGTCCATCCCTACGTCGAGCCTCAACGGCAGCTCGCTCGGTGGTCGAAACGACTTGACCAGGCCAATCAGCATCAGCCCGAGCACGATGCCGAACCCTCCGCCGAGCAACGACAGCAACATGCTCTCGGTCAGCAGTTGTCGGATCAGCCTCGAGCGCTGAGCGCCCAGTGCGAGCCGGATTCCCACTTCTCGCTGCCGGGCGGTCGATCGGGCTACCAACAGGCCGGCCACGTTGGCGCACGCGAGCAGGAGGATGAACGCCACCACGGCCGACAACAAGGACATCATCGCCACAAACCCGCCGCGAATCGCCGGATGCAGCGCCGCCTTGGACTCCGGGTAGAAATCGATCGTGATGCCGGTGTTGGTGTCCGGATAGAGCTCCTCCATGTGGACGTAGAAGGCGTCGAGTACCGCCTTGGCCTGGCTGACCCTCACACCCGGGTGGAGCCGTCCGGTCGCCGACTGGATCCAGTGATTGCCGCGCCGCTCCAGCTTGGAGCCGGAAGGTGTCAGCGCCGGCTCCATGCTGAACGGGATCCAGAGCTCGGTGCCGATCCCGGTGTCGTTGCCGGCGAAGTTCGCGGGCGCGACCCCGATGATGGAGATCTCCTGTCCGTTGAGCAGCATCGAGCGGCCGAGGATGTCGGAAACGCCGCCGAAGGTCTCCTGCCAGAAGGCGTGGCTGATCACCGCCACCGGATGGGTCGAGAAGGTTCGGTCTTCCTCGGGAAGGAATGTCCGACCCATCGCCGGTTCGATTCCCAACATGTCGAAGTAGTTGCCGGAGACGTAGGTACCGAAAATGCGCCGGCTGCGTCCCTGGACGCTGAAGCTGAATCCCCCGATTGTGTTGACCATGACTTCCGAGAAGACGTCGGTCGTCGCCTCGCGCATGTCGATGAAGTCGGCATAGGACCAGGACCCGAATTCGAGACCGTGGCTGTACCTCAGATACATTCGCACCAGGCTCTCGGGCTCGCGGATCGGTGCGGTCTGGAACAGGAAGGAACGAACGAAGCTGAAAGCGGCCGCGTTGGCCCCGATTCCGAGTGCCAGGCACAAGACCGCGGCGAGCGTGAACCCAGGGTTCTTGATCAGTTGCCGCAGACCGAACCGGGTGTCTCGCAAGAACTCGACCACGTGCCTCTCCTTGGCTACCTGAAAACGAGGAGGATGTGACCACCTTGGCAGCAAGCGGGCTGCTGACGAGGTATGTCACGCGGATAGCTCCGCAGGTTGCCTTTTTTTGACGCCACGGCGCGAAGAGAGTTCCGTGGGACCTCCGATCCCCGGGCTCGAGGTCTCCGATCCATGCACCGTGTTCGCACTCTTGTCCTCGCGACGCTGGCCCTGCTGCTCGTCGGGGCAGCGCGGCGGCGCGAGTTGGGAGTCGACGCGAAGATGCAGGTCTGGGCGGGCGAGAGGCACGTCATCCAAGGCCCGATGAACGGCGAACTCATGCGCCGGATCGAGGCATATCGGTAGGAGGATCCCCGAGACTCGCCCGCAGCGTCTTTGCCTGGCGTTCGATCTCGCTCCAGGCGGTGCCACCGAACGAGGTTCTGCGCTCCGCTGCTGCACGGGGATCGAGCAGCCCCTCCAGATTGTCTGCCAGTGCCGGGTGGAACTCGGTGGCCTTGTCGGTTGTTAGCGCGCTCAGGTCGGATCCCTGCTGCTCGCACCACTTCACGATCCGGCCGACGATCTCGTGCGCTTCGCGAAAGGGCACTCCGCGCGACGCCAGGTGGTCGGCGAGCTCGGTGGCAAGACTGAAGTCGCCCCGCAGGTCGTTCTCGAACCGGTCGGTATCGATCTCGAGCGTGCGCCACATCGCGGCCATGATCCGGTGCGAGTCGATTGTCACTCCCAGCGCGTCGAACAGGGCCTCGCGGTCCTCCTGCAGATCCCGGTTGTAGGCCAAAGGCTGCGCCTTGACCAGGGCCAGCAGGGTCACGAGATCTCCGCATACCCGGGCGGTCTTGCCCCGAACCAGCTCCGCCGCGTCGGGATTGCGCTTTTGCGGCATGATGCTCGATCCGGTGCAGTACGCATCGTCGATGTGCACCAGAGCGAACTCCGAGCAGCTCCAGATCACCAACTCCTCGGCCATCCGCGAAAGGTGCGTCATGCTGATCGCACACACCGAGGCCATTTCCTGCTCGTGGTCTCGTGCCGCCACCGCGTCCATGGCGTTGTCGATCGGTGCCGCGAACTCCAGCAGCTCCGCCGTCCGGTGCCGGTCGATCGGAAACGCGGTGCCGGCCATGGCGCAGGCCCCCAGCGGGCAGCTGTCGATGCGGCCGGCCGCATCCGCCAGCCGCGCCCGGTCCCGCGACAGCGCCCAGGCGTGGGCCAGCAGGTGGTGGCCGAGCAGTATGGGCTGGCCGCGCTGCAGGTGCGTGTAGCCGGGGATGAGCGTCTTGCCCTCCCGTGTGACCCGATCCAGCAGCGCCTGAATGACCTCGCTAATAGCCATGTCGAGTTGCTCGATCGCCGCCTTCAACCACAGGCGGACATCGGTCGCCACCTGATCGTTGCGCGAGCGCGCGGTATGGAGCTTGCCGCCAAGCTCGCCGAGCAACTCGGTCAGGCGCGCCTCGATGGCCATGTGGATGTCCTCGTGCTCATCACCGGGGCGGAAGGTGCCCTCGTTGATCTCCTCTCGCACCCGGGCAAGTCCACCGGACAGCGCGCTGACCTCCGCGTCGGTCAGGATCGCTACCTCTCCGAGCATGCGCACGTGGGCCATCGAGCCGCGGATATCTTGATCGAGCATCTGCAGGTCGACTGCGAGCGAGGAGCAGTAGCGCAGCATGAGGTCGTCCGTGTCGGAACCGAAGCGGCTGCGGTGCAGGCTCATGTCACTCGCCCTCCGAGATCCGGTGCGCGGCCAGCGTTCGCAGCCGTAGCGCCAGCAAGCGGATGAAGCCGGTGGCGTCGCTCTGGTCGAACACGTCGTCGGCCTCGAAGGTCGCGATGCCCTCGTCGTACAGGGTGTGGGTCTCGGATCGTCGCCCCTCGATACCGACATGGCCCTTGTACAGCTTCAGGCGCGCCTCGCCGTTGACGCGTTTCTGCACCGAGTCCATGAACTGCTGCAGCGCCTCGCGCTCGGGGCTGAACCACAGGCCGTTGTAGACCATCTCGGCAAACCGCGGCACGAGCTCGTCGCGCAGGTGCTGAACCTCGCGGTCGAGCGTGATCGACTCGACCGCGCGGTGCGCGTGCAGCAGCAGGGTCACGCCAGGAGTCTCGTACACCCCACGGCTCTTCATGCCCAGGAATCGGTTCTCGACGATATCCACGCGCCCCACGCCATGGGCGCCGCCGATGGCGTTGAGACGCTCGATCAAAGCAACCGGTTCGAGAGCCTCGCCGTTCACCGCCACCGGTGAGCCGCACTCGAACTCGATGGTCACCCAGGCCGGCACATCAGGGGCATCTTCTGGATCTGTGGTCATCCGGAACATGCTGGCTGGTGGAGCCTTCCACGGGTCCTCGAGCACGCCGCCCTCGTAGGAGACATGCATCAGATTGGCATCCATCGAGTATTCGGGCTTGTGCGCCGCCGACAGGTCGATGTCGTGCGCGGCGGCGTAGGCGAGCAGGTCGGAGCGTCCACGCAGGTCCCACTCCCGCCAGGGAGCAATGATCTTGATGTCGGGCTTGAGCGCGTAGGCTGCTAGCTCGAAGCGGATCTGGTCGTTGCCCTTGCCAGTTGCGCCATGGGCGATCGCCTCCGCCCCGAACCGCTCCGCTGCCCGTACCAGACCGCGGGCGATCACCGGACGCGCCAAAGCGGTGCCGAGCAAGTAGTACCATTCGTACACCGCGTTGGCGCGCACCGCTGGGAAAATGCATTCGCGGACGAATTGCTCGCGCAGATCCTCGATCACGATATCCGCGGCACCACTTTTGGCAGCGGCGGCTCTTGCCTTGTCGATCTCGTCGCTCCCCTGGCCGACATTGCCGGTGTAGGCAATCACTTCGGCGTCGTAGGTCTGTTGGATCCACTTCAGGATCACCGATGTATCGAGGCCACCGGAGTAGGCCAGCACGACTTTCATTTCTTGGTACTCCAATCCGGAAATACGGTGATGTTTGCGGCCTTCAGGCCTGCATCAGTCTTTCGAGCTCGCGCGCCGTTGCCGCGCCTCCGTTCCTCGCCCTGGTGGCGACGAAGATCGTGTCGTCCCCGGCGATCGTCCCCAAGATGCCGGGGAGATCTGCGGCGGTCTGGTCGAGTGCGACCGCAACCGAATGGGCCGCTCCCGGCGGTGTCTTGATCACCACGAGGTTGCCGGAGCTGGTGATCTCCAGGACGAACTGCTGCATGCGCGCCGTGAGCTCGCGATGCTGGGGCGAGAGCTCAACAGGGGATGAGGCCAACCGATAACGGAAAGTGCCGTCGGCTCCGCGGGCCTTAGACGCCCGGAGCGCTGCCAGGTCACGCGACACAGTGGTCTGGGTAACTTGATGGCCCCGGCGCTCGAGCGCGACCAGCAGCTCCTGCTGGCTCTCGAGTGTCTGCGCCACCAGCAGTCGCCGGATGACCAACCGCCGTGCTGCGGTTCGATTGCGAAGACTCATTGGCGCGCCGTTAAGGATTTGATTGAAATGCGCATATGCGCATAATACCTCAGCTTGAACCAGGTGGCGCGCTCGTGCAAGGCAGGCCAGGCCAGCTAAAGAGAACCCCTTGAGGCGCCTGGTTTCCGACCGCTGTTTCGATTTCGTAGCCGCCGGCCGGCACCGGGGCGGCGGCTACGCTGGAGCGGCGCGCGGTGGGCTGGTAATCTGCCCCGCCGTCGAGAGCAGTCGCAGGATTCGCCATGAACTCCACCTCGCCGTCCTTGCAGTCTGAGGCACAGCGCCGAGTCGAGAACCTCGCCGCGCTGGTTGCCATGGGATTCGATTGCGTCGAGGGGCCGGTGACCAACGAGAGCCGGCGGGTCGATCAGGGGCGCTGGAAGCTGACCCAGTCGGTCCCGTCGATGGGGACGATCGTATCGGTGAGCGTCGTGCACCGCTCCTGCGCGCTGGCCGAGGAAGCGATCGGCCGTTCGTTCCAGGAGATGGAGCGGCTGGTGGCGGTGCTGAATCGCTTCGACGACTCCTCCGCGCTGGGGGTACTCAACACCGAGGGAAAGCTGGACATGGCGCCAGCGGAGCTCATCGGTCTGCTGCAGACCGCTGCCGAGATGCACCGGCTCAGCGGCGGGGCCTTCGACATCACCGTGCAGCCGGTGGTCGATCTGCTGCGCGAGAGCGACGGCGCTCCGAGCCCGGCAGCGCTGGTCGAGGCCATCACACGGGTGGATTCCCGGCGCGTGCGGGTCAGGAGACGGCAGGTGCGGTTCGAGCTCGACGGCATGGGCATCACGCTGGATGGCATCGCCAAGGGGTTTATCGTCGATCGCATGGCCGCGGCGCTGGCTACCGAGGGCGTGGCGAACTATCTGATCAACGCTGGCGGCGACATCCGCACCGCCGGGGCCAAGGAAGGGGGCGGTGCCTGGACGGTCGCGGTCCGCGACCCCGAGCGGCCGCAACCGTCGACCGAGCGCGTCTGCCTGCACGATGGCGCCATTGCGACCTCGGGCAGCTACGAGATCTACTTTGACCGCGAGCGAACCTGGCACCACCTGGTGCGGTCCGACAGTGGTCGCTGTCGGCTGGATAGCAGCAGCGTGACGGTCTGTGCCCCGAGCACCGTGCAGGCCGATGCGCTGGCGACCGCGGTGTTCGTCATGGGCCCGGCGGCCGGCATGCGCCTGATCGAGGCGCTTGCGGGCTGCGAGTGTCTGATCGTGAGCCGCGAGCATCGGCTCATGCGTTCCACTGGCTGGGGCGGCCCGGCCTTTGCAGAAACGAGGCGGCGATGACAGGTACCCGAATCACCGACGCGCAGCTCGTCACCTTGGTCGCGCTGCGGTGGTTGATCGGCTGGCACCTGATGTACGAGGGGGTGGCAAAGCTCCTGAACCCGTACTGGACCTCTGCCGGTTACCTGGCGGCTTCCAACGGACCGCTTTCCGGGCTCTACGTCTGGCTGGCGAGCAACCCGACAAGATTGTCAGCGGTGGATTGGCTCAACAAGTGGGGCCTGGTGATCATCGGCCTGGCGCTGATCCTCGGGCTGTTTACCCACTGGGCGACGCTCGCGGGGATGGCTCTGCTGGCGCTGTACTACCTCGGCAACATTCCCTTCATCGGCACACAGTCCCCGATACCGACCGAGGGAAGCTATCTGATCGTCAACAAGACGCTGGTGGAGTTGGCCGCATTGACGGTGCTGCTGGTGTTCCCGACCGCTAAGACGATCGGCCTCGATCGCTGGATCGGACGAAGGGGTGAGGCGCAATGAGCGACGAGAGCAAGGACACTCAGGACAGGCCGGAACCCGAAGACAAGCGCGGTGTGGACCGGCGCGATCTGTTCAAGGGACTTGCCTCCTTGCCGCTGCTAGGGGCGTTCGGCTATGGGGCCTTCAGCAGGAAAATCCGAGCCGACGCCAAGAAGCGACGCATCATGCAAGAGCTCGGGGTCAGCGGTGAGGCCCCGGCGATCATCGACCGGGCCCAGAGCCGGCCGCCGAGCGACCGCATCAACCTGGCGATTATCGGAGTGGGAGGCGAGGGCGAGGCGTTGCTACGCGGCGCCGGGTTCGCGCATCCGGAGGTGATCGAGAGCTGGCGCACCGCGGCACAGGAAGACCCACGCAACCGGCGACTGGCCGACTTCATGGTCCAGGACGACCTGAACCTGGAGCTAACCGCGGTGTGCGACGTGTTCGACGTGCGTGCCGAGCGGGCGCTGGCGATCTCGAGCAATGAGACGCGTCCGGCAGGTGGGCCGGTCAAGCGCGCGACCCGATACCGTCACTACCAGGAGTTGCTCGCGAGCCCGGATGTCGACGCGGTGCTCATTGCCACGCCCGACCATTGGCACGCCAGGATGACCATCGACGCTGCTGCTGCCGGCAAGCACGTGTACTGCGAAAAGTGCATGACCCGCACCGATGAAGAAGTGGTGCCGATGGTAGAGGCCATCAAGAGCTCGGGCATCAAGTTCCAGCTCGGGCACCAGAACCGCCAGCTCGAGAGCCACGAGAAGGCCCGCGAGGTGTACGAGAAGGGAATTCTGGGCCAGGTGACGCTGATCGAGACCACGACCAATCGCAACAGTCCGGGCGGTGCCTGGGTGTACGACATCCACCCCGACGGGTCTCCGCAGACGATCGACTGGGATCAGTTCCAGGGGCCGGCCCCGAACCACGTGGATTTCAGCCTCGAGCGGTTCTTCCGCTGGCGCTGCTGGTTCGACTACGGCACCGGGCTGTCGGGCGATTTGCTGTCGCACGAGTACGACGCCATCAACCAAATCATGAGGGTCGGGATCCCGCAATCGGCGGTGGCCTCGGGCGGGGTGTACTTCTTCAAGGACGGTCGCGACGTTCCCGACGTGTTCCAGGTGGTTTACGAGTATCCGGAGCGCGACCTGACGCTGGTGTACAGCGCCACACTGGCCTCGGGCCGCTCACGCGGCAAGGTCTTCATGGGCCACGACGCGGCCATGGAGGTGGGCGGCAACCTGCGGGTCA
The DNA here is from genome assembly GCA_022571615.1 of Acidobacteriota bacterium. GTDB lineage: Bacteria > Acidobacteriota > UBA890 > UBA890 > WLXD01 > JACZXM01. The sequence goes on from JACZXM010000026.1 coordinate 9,041, forward strand.
TCGCCGATTCGGGCTCGACCCGCTACCACGATCTGATCGAGCAGGAGATCGTCGATCCGGCCCGGCCCCTGCTCACCTACCGGCCGGGCTTCAAGGGCATCGACGCGGTGACCACCGCCACCGAGGAGTACTTCGCCAGCCGCGGGTTGCTCTACACCTACCAGGCCGGCCGCCGGGTGAGCACCCACTGGCTGCACATCAAGGACTGGCTCGACACCATCCGGTACGGTGGCGAGCCGAGCTGCAACATCGATCGCGGCTTCGAGGAGGCGATCACCTGCCACATGGCGACCAAGTCCTACCGACTCGGTCGCAAGGTGGAGTGGGACGCCGAGCGTCAGGTCATCGTGTAGCACCCATCACACTTCCACCACGGCCTGACACAGGCCTGCAAGCTGGCCTTGCCAGGGCACCCGGACCTTCGGAAGGGACGTAGCATGCGGCACAAGTGGCAGCTCGGCGCGATGATGTTCCTGCAGTATGCGATCTGGGGCGCCTGGGCCCCGGTGCTGTCGGCCTACCTACTCGGCGAGCTGAAGTTCAGCGGCACCCAAGTCGGGTTCATCTACGGCCTGCTACCGCTGGCAACGATCATCGCCCCGTTCATCGGTGGGCAACTCGCCGATCGTCTTTTCCCTGCCGAGCGGGTCATCGCCGCGCTCCACCTCGGGGGCGGGGTGTTGCTGCTGTACGCCTCGACGGTCACCGACTACCGCCAGCTGGCCTGGGCCATGATGCTGTACTTCGTGCTTTATGCCCCCACCCTGGCGCTGACCAACTCGGTAGCGATGGTCAACCTGGCGGACTCGGAGAAGGAGTTCGGCCGCGTCCGCGTGTGGGGAACGCTGGGCTGGATCGCCGCCGGTTGGCTGCTCACCGCCTGGCGCGGCTGGGCCGGCGCGGACCTGGCGATGGGGGGCGACATGTTGCTGCTGGCCGGAGCGTTCTCGCTGGCGATGGGGCTGCAGTCGTTCCTGTTGCCGCACACCCCGCCGCGCAAGGACGCCGCCAAGCCGTGGGCCTTTCTGGAGGCGCTGCGGATGTTCCGGAACCGCAACTTCGCGGTCTTCATGCTGATCTCGTTCGTGGTGGCGACCGAGCTGCAGTTCTACTACGTGCTCACCGGCCCGTTCTTGCAGTCCGAGGGTATCGGCATCTCCCCGGCGCGCGTGCCGGCGGTCATGACCGTGGCGCAGCTGGCCGAGATCCTGGTCATGGCGTTCATGCTGTCCTGGTTCCTGAAACGCTTCGGTATGCGCAAGACGCTGGCGATAGGGGTCATCGCCTGGCCGATTCGCTACGTCGTGTTCGCGATCGGCTCACCGTGGTGGCTGGTTGTCGCCTCCCTGACGCTGCACGGTTTTTGCTACGTCTTCTTCTTCGTCGCCGCCTTCATCTATGTCGACGGCCTCGCCCCACCCGACATCCGCGCCTCGGCCCAAAGCCTCATCGCCATCGTCACCCTCGGCGTCGGCAGCTTCGTGGGCACCAACTTCGCCGGCTGGATCCTGGAGTACTTTACCAGCGGCGGTGCCACCGACTGGAGAGCGGTCTTCGTGGTGCCCTGCGCCATCACCGTGGCCTGCGCCATCGCCTACCTGCTGTTCTTCAGGGAAGAGCGAGCCCCGGACCCGGTCGCTGCCTAAAGGTGTCAGCCACATGATCGTGCGCCGTGCCACACAGGGTGGAGCGCTGAGGCGGCACGAGTACAATGACACTGGCCTGCCGCGACGAAGCGCGGGGCCTCGCCCCGTCGAGCGCGGTCACGACCACACAAGGAGTCCATGGCAGACCAACGACTGGGCATAGGGATCATCGGGGCCGGCTTTGTAGCCGGGTTTCACATCCGTTCCTTCGTCGGGGTGCGCTACGCAGACGTGCTGGGCGTCGTCAGTCGCCACGGCGAGACCGCCGAAGCCTCTGCTGCGCTGGCACGACAGCTGCGGGTTGGCGAGGCGCGGGCGTTCGGCTCGATCACCGAGATGATCGCCGATCCGGGCATCGACGCGCTGTGGATCTGCTCGCCTAACTTCACCCGCATCGAGGTGATGGAGGAGATCGTCCAGGCGCTGGAGTCCGGGGCCGGTGAGTTGGTCGGGGTTGCCTGCGAGAAGCCGCTGGGGCGCAACACCGCCGAGGCGCGGCGGATGCTGGAGCTGGTGCGGCAGGCCGATCTGCTCGATGGCTATCTCGAAAACCAGCTGTTCACGCCCTCGGTGGTCCGCGGCAAGCAGGTGGTGTGGGCGCGCGGCGCGGCGCTCACCGGAGCACCGTATCTGGCGCGCTCGGCCGAAGAGCACAGTGGCCCACACATGCCCTGGTTTTGGGAGGGCGAGCTGCAAGGCGGCGGCGTGCTCAATGACATGATGTGCCACTCGGTCGAGGTGGCGCGCTTCCTGCTGACGCCGCCGGGTGCGCTGCGCGAGCACCTTACTCCTGTCAAGGTGAACGCTTACACCAACTGCCTGAAGTGGCAACGGCCGCACTATGCCGAGATCCTGGCGCGCAACAGTGGGGGTCGCAACGACTATGCGAATCGGCCGGCGGAGGACTTCGCACGCTCGCTCATCGAGTACTGCGACCCCGAGGGCAACCCGGTGATCGTCGAGACCACCACCTCCTGGTGCTATGTCGGGGCCGGGCTGCGGCTGACGATGGAACTGCTGGGTCCGGAATACTCGATGTCGATTAGCTCGCTCGATGCCGGGCCCAAGGTGTTCTTCTCCCGCCAGGTGCGAGGCGAGTGTGGAGAGGACCTGGTCGAGAAGCAGAACGCGGAAGTTGGCCTGATGCCGGTGGTCGCCGACGAGGAAAGCGAGTACGGCTATGTCGGTGAGAACCGTCACATGGTGCGCTGTTTTCTCGATCGGCGGCGGCCGCAAGAGAACTTCGATGACGGGGTGAGCGTCACCGAGTTGTTGATGACCGCCTACATGAGCGCCGAGCGAGGAGAGACGATCGAGTTCCCGCCGCCCGGCCTGGCGGACTTCGTGCCGGCGGTGGCGCGCGGCGAGTGGAATCCAAAGACGGACCACACTTCCACCACGGTCTGCTGATAGGAGGGGGAGCATGCGTTCGGGCTCGAAACTGCCGGGGGCGGCCCTGGTCTTCGGCCTTGCGGCGGCCATGGCCCTGTGTGCTGGGGCCGTGTCCTTTGTGGCAAACGGACGGGAGCGGGCTGGGCAGGATGGCGATGGCTTCGTGCCCCTGATCGCGAGCCAGGACGGTCGCTACAACAAAGCGGGATGGAACCATTACGGGCCGGGGTACTTCGTGCTCGACCCCGACACTGGTGTGCTCGAGTCACACGGCGGCATGGGGCTGTTCTGGTACGCACAGCGCGAGCTTTCGGATTTCATCCTCGAGCTCGAGTTCAAGACCTCCAAGCCCGATTCCAACTCCGGCGTGTTCCTGCGCGTGCCCGAGGTCCCGAGCAGCAACCAGTACATCTACCACTCCTTCGAGGTACAGATCGCCGATGGAGAGCGCAAGGGAGTGCACCGCACCGGCGCAATCTACGACGCCGAGCCTTCCTCCCATCTCGCCTCCCGTCCCACCGGCGAGTGGAACCACTACCGCATAACCTTCATCGGCAACCACCTCACCGTCGAGCTCAACGGCGAAGTGGTCGTCGATTGGGACGCCGAGCCGCGGGGCAAGGTCAGAGATTTCGCCTCCCGCGGCTACTTCGGCCTGCAGAACCACGACCACGACTCTTCGGTCTGGTTCCGCAATATCCGCGTCAAGGACCTCTCCGGCGGATCCTGATTGGCTGAACCGAAACGCCGTCCTTCAGGACCGCGCCACATCCTTGCGATGTAAGTTATTCTGAACGCAACGCTTCTATCGGATCGATCCGGCTCGCGCGCCGTGCTGGCAGGTAGCTGGCGGTGGCAGCCACGCAGCCCAGGGCGATCACCACCGTGCCCAGGATCACGGGCTCGAACGACGCCAGGTGCGACAGGAAGCCCGGCAGCACAACGCCAAGAGCAACCGCCATTCCCAACCCGACAGTCGATCCGACCAGCACCGGCAACAGTGCCTGGCGGACGATCGTGCGTCGGACATCGCCGGTGCCGGCGCCGAGCGCGATCCGTACGCCGATCTCCCGCACCCGCTGGCTGACGGCGTAGGCGACGATGCCGAATATCCCGGTGGCAGCCAGGAACAGAGCCACCATCGAGAACACGCTCAGCAATACGCTCACGAACCCCTCGACCGCACGGCCGGATGCCAGGACCTCGTGCAGCGTGCGGATCGCGTAAACCGGCTGCTCCGGATCGATCGCAGCCACGGCCTCTCGGATCGCCGGCACCAGCACGTGCGGATCGCCCTCGCTCCGCAGCACCAAGAACAGCTGGTTGAATCTGCCGTTGACCTGCCGCAGTCCAACGTAGATCTCGGGCGCGGGACGCGTGCGAAGGCCTTCGTTGCGGGTGTCGCCGACGACTCCCACGATGCTCAACCAGGGCAGCTCCTGATCTTCGACGCGGCCCAGCTTCACACGGCTCCCGATCGGATCGTCGTCCAGGTAGCGACGCGCGAAGGTCTCGTTGACCACCGCCACGAACTGTCCCCCCGCCTGGTCGAGGCTGTTGAACACGCGCCCTGACCGCAGCGGCAAGCCCAGGGTGTCGAAGTAGTCATCGCTGGCGATCGTCAAGAACGCAACCGGCAGCTCGCGTTCGCTCTCGACAACCTGGTCCGGCAACGAGAACCGCTGGCGCGTGAACTCGATCGGTGGAAACTGGGCTACCGATGCGGCGCTGCGCACTCCAGGGATGGTCTCGACCTGGTCGGCGAGCTGTTCGAAGAAGTTGGCGATGCCCTCGCCCTCGTACCGTGACCAGGGCAGTGTCAGCCGCATCGTGAGCACGTTGTCCGGATCGAATCCGAGGTCCACGCGTTGGAGTCGGGCCAGGCTGGTGAGGAAGAGCCCGGCGCCCGCCAGCAGCACCAGCGCGAGCGCCACCTCCACCGCCACGAACAGATCCTGCATGCGCCGCCGCGACCGGTTTCCGGTGGCCCCAGGCGCTGCCCCTCCGAGCAACGAATGCAGGCTGGCGCGCGTGGCCTGCAGAGCTGGCGC
>JACZXM010000433.1 GCA_022571615.1 Acidobacteriota bacterium
GCCGTACACCGACGGCGGTTCCAAAGGCCACCACTACGTCTGCATCAACTGCGGTACCTGATAAGACGCCGCAGCTCGCATCAGCCACGAGACCCCTGCCAACGGCTGCAGCGGAGCTCACCCCGACACCCTCACCGCAGCTGGTACCCACCGCCACACCGCTTCCGTCGCCGGAGTCCTCGCCGAAGCCCTCGCTTGAGCCCACACCCGAGGCTACTGTTATCGGCGCGGCGGGGGCACGCCGGATCCATTACACCAACACGGCTTGCTGTGACCCACAGCCAGAACGACTCTGTCCATGCCGATCGCGATGCTTGTCCATCTTTCGGGCCCGAGGCGCGGAGCAACTTGGCGCCTGGCGGGCGATCGAGTGCGGATCGTCGAGGGCGCGCATGGCCTGCTCCAGTACGCCGGGGAGGTTCCCCCGGCCGAGGGCACGGTGGTGCTGGCGCTGCGGCGCCAAGGCAGTGGCTTCCACATCGAGCCAGTGCCCGGCGCCCGGGTATGGGTGAACGGCGAGCGCGTACACGAGAGAGCCCTGGCACAGGGAGACCTGATCGAGGCTGGTGACACGGGGATCCTGCTGCGCTATCGGCTCGTGGCCCCCGAGCGACGCGGCTACAAGACGGTAAGAGAGGCCGTTGGCGATTGCGTCGATTGCGCCCGCTTCGGGGCTCGGGGTCCGGTCGAGAGACTGGGCCTGCTCTTGCTGGGCCCGGTCTACGAACTGGCAACCCAAGTAGCCCCCACGATACGAGCGGCGGCGTTGCTGCTGGTGATCGCCCTGGTGGCCAGCGTCGGGGCACTGTGGCAAAGAAACCTCGACCTACAGGCAGAATTGGACCGTCAGCTCGAGCGCATCGAAGGCCTGAGCCGCCTGCTGGAGAGTTCCGAGAGGGCGGCCTTTTCGCGCCAGGATGTCGAATCGGTGCGCTCGGAGTTGGATTTTCGTATCGATGAGGCGTTGGCACGGGTCGAGGCCCTCGAGGCCCGGTCCGGGGCGCGCTCGCGGGTCATCGCCAAGGCCTCGCGAGCAGTGATCTTTCTGCAGGGCTCATACGGGTTCGTAGAGCCCACCAGCGGCCGGGCGCTCCGGCATCTGGACGACACCGGGGCCGGAGCCCAAGGCCTGACCCTGAGGGGCGACGGACCGCCGCTCGAGCTCCGTTACACCGGCAGCGGTTTCGTCGTCGGGAACGAAGGCCTGGTGCTCACCAACCGCCATGTCGCCACTCCGTGGGAGTTTGACGAGAATGCGCGACACCTCATCGATCGCGGTTTCACACCCACTATGGTTCGCTTCGTCGGCTATCTGCCCGAGATCGAGGAGTCTTTCGAGGTCCGCACGGTGCTCACGCACACCGGTGCCGACCTGGCAATCCTCCGGTGTGGAGACGTCACCGAACAGCTCGAGGGTCTGTCGCTGGCCGAAGCACCGCCGGAGATCGGACAGGAAGTGATCGTGCTCGGCTACCCGACCGGCATGCGCGCCCTACTGGCTCGGGCCGATCGACCCTTCGTCGACAGCATCATGTCCGCCGGAACGATCGGCTTCTGGGACCTCGCCGCAGCGATGGCCCGCCACGGCTCGATCCGACCGCTGGCGACCGTGGGAGTGATCGGGCAGGTAACCGCCGGATCCATCGTTTACGACGCCGAGACCACCCACGGGGGCAGCGGTGGCCCGGTGCTGACGCTCGAGGGAAAGGTGGTCGCGGTCAACGCCGCGATCCTACCCGAGTTCGGTGGCTCCAACCTCGGGGTGCCCGCGACGCTGGCCGCGGCCCTGTTGCAAGAGGCAACACGGCTGGATCGGTAGCCCCTACTGTGCCGACGCGAGCTCGTCGACCTTGGCGATGAACGCATCGGTCACATCGAGCTTGGTGGAGTAGAAGAGCACGCCACCCGTTTGGGTCAGCCGGGTGTCGAAGACCAGCTCGTATCCCTGCTCCGCAGCGAGCTGCTCGAGTGCTGGGATCAATACCTTGTTGACCTCGTCGGTGCCCTGGGCCTGCATGCGCTCGATCGTACGGCGGGCGTCGTCCTGCATCCGCAGCATGTTTTCGTCTGCCTTGAAGGTCCTGGTGCTGTTCGTGAATACCGTGATGATGGCGGCGCCCACGACCAGGGAGAGCGCCATCGCAATCAGCAACTCCACGAGCGTCATGCCGCGAGAGAGAAACGTTGTGGTGCGCTTCTTGGCCAAATCGAACAGCGGGCCCTCTCCGTCCACGTTCTCCGCATTTTCGATCCGGTCGATATCCGTGATTGCAACGTACCGATAGGTCGAGCCTGAGACGTTGCCCACGGTCGGCCAGGCGATACGCACCCACATGCCATGCCGAAACATCGTGTCGAAGGTGTTGCTGTCCACCGCCCTGTCGGATTTCATGGCCTGGACCTTGGGCGAGTACCGGATAGCGCGGTCCACGTCAGTCTTGGAAAACTCCCGCGCCTTGTCCTTGGACATCTGCACGAACAGCATGTCCCCTGGGTCGTTCACCACGGTGTGTGCCATCCATCCGAGCAGCAGCGACGCAGTCTTGCCCGTTCGGGCCGGGCCTACGAACACCACGGCTTCATGCCTGCGGCTGGCCAAGGCGTCTGCAGGCTCGACCATGTACGGGGTTTCGGCAGGAGACCAAGAGGTCTTTGGCGAGCCGGGCTGCTGGATCACCAGTGTGTCGGCGATCCCCTCGCTGACGGCGATCACGCAACGGCCCAGTTTCTTGTAAACCTTTTTCACCTCGTTCGCGAAGCGCTCCATGCGCTCAAGCCAGACACGGTGATGGCGCCGATCGGAGCCCACGGAATGCAGCGTGCAGATTACAGGAGTTTGGGCAATTTTGCCGGCCAGAGCGCCGAGGATATTTGCGCCTATAAGATGGGTGTGCAACACATCGATTCGTTCGCGGCGCAGAAATTGCA
>JACZXM010000434.1 GCA_022571615.1 Acidobacteriota bacterium
AGGCACTGATCCTGATCGCCTGCCATGCCCTGTTGATCGAGCGCCAAAGCTCGTCGGTGCCGCAGGGCGTTCTGGCGGGCTGGGCGCTCGGCCTGGTGTGGGTGACCAAGATCGAGCTTCTGCTACTGGTCGTCCCCTTGGGAGTGCTTTTTCTCGCCGACGCGCTCACCGGGCGCTTGAGGACTCGCTCGACGCGGGCTTTCTGGACCAGCATTGTGGCCCTCGGGGCGTTGTTCTTTGCCCACGCCTGGGGCTGGAGTCGTCCGTACATCCGTGATGTGCTCTTGGTTCCCGGCACCGACCTGACAACCGTCACCGTCCTGGCGCTCGCGGGCCTGGTCGTGGCGCTGGCACTGGCCTTGTGGTCCAGCGTCTCAACTGCGGTTCCGCTGGCAACGGCCTTGGCCCTGACGCGCGGCGAGAGACGGGCCGGCCGCCGGCTGCGGGGCGTCCTGGCGGGCCTGGTTGTCGGCCTGGCGATCTATGGCACCTGGTTTCGGGCTCCGGGATGGGACACCGAGAACATGCGCCAGCTCGCGTGGATCGTATCTCCCACCGGTCTCATCCTCGGGGTGGCAGGGGTGCTGTACCTGTTGCTCGCGCCGCGCCGACAACCGGGAACGGGGGTCGTGGTTGCGCTTCTGCTACCGGTGGCGGCGTTGGTGCTGTGGCACAAGCAGATCAACCCGGAACTGCTGTGGGCGTACCGGCGCTACCTGCCGGTGGTGCTGCCACTGACCCTGCTGGCTGCGGCTGTCGCCATCGCGGCATCCGCACGCCATGCGTTGGAACGGCTGCGCGGCTCCTCCGGGGGCGTCGTGGCGCGGCGAGAGCGGGTTCTGTCGGGCGGCGCTCTGGTGCTGATCGCCGGCGCCGCGGTGCTGACCACCGCTCAGGTGTGGAGCATGAGCTCACGGTACTTCTCGTTCCAAGACCTGCACGGCAGCGGGGCGCTGATCCGCGAGCTCGCGGAGTCCATCGAGCCCGGCGCCCTGGTGCTCGTGGAGCCGAGGACCGCTCGCGGGCTGTTGCGGCTCGAAGGGGCGTTGCAGCACGAGCTCGGGCTGGACGTTCTCCGGATCCCCAAGCCGGAGTTGGACTTCGAGCTCATACGCCACGTGCTACTGACCGCGCGCCGGCGCGGGCAATCGCTCTATCTACTGACCAGCGGCTACCTGGTTGCAGCGCCGTGGCTCAATGGACGTCCGCTACGCGAGCTCCGTCTCGACACCAGCCGGCTGGAAGAGCCCACCACGTTCGGCGCGCTCCCCGAACGCGCCGAACGCGTTCTTATCAACGCGCGCCTGTATCGATTACAGGTCGCCGGCGAACTGGCGCGGCTCTCGGGCCGTCTCGACATCGGCGGGTTCGACGACCTGTATCTGGACGGCACCACGATGCACCAGGTGGAGGTGGAAGATCGCGGCCGCACGTACCGCTGGACCTGGCCGGTGGGTCGGGTGTTCCTGCGCGGCATGGAGGCCGACAGCCGGCGCATCCTGATTCGGATGGCCAGCGGGTACCCACCGGAGGAAGGCCAACAGCAGGTCACGGTGCGGCTCGACGGCACGGCGCTCGGTACCGTCACTGTCGGCCGCGGGTGGAAAGACTACGAGTTCGACGTTCTGCCCGGGTGGCATCCTCCGGCCGATGACATGCCAGTGCTGGAGATCGTCGCCGATCCGGTCTGGCGCCCGCAGGAGCTATTCGGGACCACCGATCCCCGAACGGTCGGCGTGGCGGTCGATCTCATTCGGTGGGGTCATTAGAATACGGCTTGAGATGAAGCTCATCGTCCAGATTCCCTGTTATAACGAAGCCCACGACCTGCCGGCCACGCTGGCAGCAATACCGCGTCAAATTGCCGGGATCGACATCATCGAGGTGCTGATCATCGATGATGGGAGCGACGACGATACCGGCGCGGTGGCGCTTCGTCACGGAGCGGACGGGGTGATCCGATTCCGACGACGGCAGGGGCTCGCGCGTGCCTTCAAGGCCGGAATCGACGCTGGCTTGCGTGCAGGCGCCGACATTATCGTCAACACCGACGGCGACAACCAGTACGACGGCGCCGACATCCCGCACCTGGTGGCGCCGATCCTCACCGGTGAAGCGGACATCGTGATCGGCAACCGCGACCCCGGCACGTTGCAGCATTTCTCGATGCTGAAGCGCTGGCTGCAGAGGATCGGATCCTGGACCATGCGACGGTTGTCGGGGACCGACGTCGCCGACGCCACCAGTGGTTTTCGCGCCTACAGCCGCGAGGCAGCGCTGCGGCTGAACGTGATTAGCGACTTTACCTACACGCTCGAGACCCTGATGCAGGCGGGCAAACGTCGGTTCAAGGTTCTCGACGTTCCGATCAACACGCGCCACACTTCGCGCAGCTCGCGGCTGGCCCCGACCCTGGCACACTATCTCGCCAATGCCGGCTCGGCGATGGCACGTGCCTACACCATGTACCAGCCGCTCAAGGTGTTCCTGCTATTCGGCGCCCTGTTCATGACCGGCGGCGTCGTGATCGGTTTGCGTTTTGTGTATTTCTGGTGGGGCGGCGATGGGGCCGGGCATCTACAGTCATTGATCCTGGCGGCGATCCTGTCGATCATCGGGTTCCAAACCTTCGCGCTGGGCCTGTTGGCGGATTTGCTGGCAGCTAATCGCAAGCTCGCCGAGGAAGTCCTGTACCGTTTGCGACGGCAGGACTCCAGCGGCGTGAGCGGCAGTTCGCTGGCGGACCTTGACGATGTCCGCGGCGATCTTTTCGATCTCCTTCTCGAGCCGGGCCTTTTCCTGGGCGATGTCGATGATTCCGGCAAGGGGCAGCACCAGGGTCGCCTCGTCGAGCACCGCCTGGACCGAGCCCTCGGGCACCGGCCCGTCGAGGGGGCCGATGGCGTCGATGCGCGCAAGCGTCGA
>JACZXM010000027.1 GCA_022571615.1 Acidobacteriota bacterium
CGCGGCACTCGAGGCGATCCGACGAGTTGTCGTGGAGATCGACCCCAACCTGGCGGTGATGCAGGCCAAGACGATCGCTCAGCACATGTCGCTAAGCCTGTTTCCGATACGCTTGGCGGCCATGGCGCTGGGGATTCTCGGTGTGCTCGGAGCCCTGCTTGCTGCGGTGGGTGTGTACGGTGTGATCGCCTTTGCGGTCGTCCGCCGGAGGCGCGAGATCGGCATCCGAATCGCGGTCGGCGCCAACCCGGGCGAGGTCATTACGCTAATACTCCGGCAGGGTATGCGACTGGTTCTCATCGGAGCCGGGATCGGAGTGTTTGCCAGTCTGGGAATGACGCGGGCCCTGCGCGCGATGCTCTACGGCATCGGTGCCGCCGACGCGATGGCCTTTGGCGGCGCCGTCCTGGTGCTGCTTGCCGTTGCGGTGGTGGCCAATCTCGTGCCCGCCCTACGTGCTGCGCGGGTCGATCCGGTCGCGGCTCTGCGGACCCAATGAGTCCGACCGAACCCGCGACGGGACCATCGGGCGTCAGGATCGTCAGAGTCACGTCGGTGGGATTGGGTCATCATGGCGATGTCTTGTCGCCCGGGGATCCAGGCCTGCTTCTAGGGGGCCGCACCATGCCGCTTGCCGATCGCATACAGGGCGCTCGCGGTGCGAATGAGGATCTGGCCGTCGGAAATCGCCGGTGAGCTGAGCGTGTAGTTCTCGAGGTCGTTTTGCGCCAGCACCTCGAACTCCGGACCGGCCTTGATGACTACGGTGAGGCCGTCCTCGTTGGTGACGTAGATCTTGCCATCGGCCAGCACTGGAGAGCCACTGTAGGTCCCTGGCGCCAGCCTCTCTGGGCCATAGACGAGCTCGCCGGTCTTGGCGTTCAGGCAGAACAGGATCCCCTTGTCGTTAACGCTGTAGAAATACTTGCCGTCGGTCACCGGTGTCGGCACGTCGGGTCCGTCGTCGAATGACCACAGGCGGTGGCTCTTGCTGATGTCACCCCGGCCGCCGGCCTTGATCGCGAGCAGGGGGCGCACCCGTGTCGGGGCGTAGATGATGCCGTCCACCACGATCGGCGATGCTACGATTCGGTACGAGCGGATGTTCTTGGGATTGAGTCCGTCGACGCGCCAGAGCTCCTCGCCGGTCGCCGGGTCGTGTCCCGTGACCACGTCGCCGCCGGTGATCACGATCTCGGTATTGCCCTCGTGCTCGAGCAGCGCCGGCGTGGTGTAGGAATCGGGGGATTCGCGGATCGCGTCAGTGTGTCGCTCGATCCGCCACACGGTCTCGCCGCTGAGCTTGTCGATGCGCAGGACGTAGGACGGGTCGTCGGTTTTCATGCCGTGTAGCACCTGCACGAACAATGCGTTCTGGTGCAACAGCGGCGACGACGCGTAGCCCCAATTGAGGCCGAAGCGGCCATAGTCGGCCTGGATATCGCGAGCCCAGATCTCGTTGCCGTTGAAATCAAATGCCTTGAGAATCCCGGTGCCGGTCATCACCCACACGTGCTCTCCATCGGTGACCGGTGAGGGCGACGACATGTTCTGCTTGCGCTCGCGGTGGTTTCCGCTGCTGAGCATCCGCTTCCAACGCACTGTCCCGTCGGCACGGTTCACCGCCCAAAGGTGGAGGTTCTCGCCGTCGGCCACATTCAAGAAGATCGTCTCGTCCCAGATGATCGGAGTCGATCCGCTCCACGCCGGCAGTTCGAGGGACCACTCGATGTTGGTGTCGATGCTCCAGGTCACCGGGAGTCCGGTCTCGGTGCTGACACCATCGCCGGTTGGCCCGCGCCACTGCGGCCAGTTTTCACCCTGGCTGGTGGACGCCGAACCCAATAGGATGGCCAGCGCGAGGGCGGCGAGTTTGGGCATGGGTCGATCTCCTCAAACGGCGGCCGGAGATGGGGCATCAGGGGGGAATCGGTTCGTGAAGATGTCGCGCGGGACGTTGACACGATACTCCAGTCCTGTTGCAGGCTGCAACAAGACGGCTGCTGCGCGGCGGGCGGCGAGGGGATGATGAAGCTCAAGTTGCAGCAGTACCTGCTTCCGGGTGTTGTTTTTCAGTCGGTCTTGATCGGCGGCGCCTATGCAACCGGGCGGGAGATCGTCGAGTACGGCGCTAAGTTCGGCGCTGCCGGCATCTGGAGCATCGTGGCGATCGGGCTAGGCTTCAGCCTCATCACCGCGGTGTGTTACGAGTTCGCGCGGGTAACCGGCGCCTACGATTACCGTACCCTGGTGCGTCGGCTCATCGGGCCCGCCTGGCCGCTGTTCGACTTGCTGTACCTGCTGATGGTGGTGGTCGTGATCGCGGTGGTCAGCGCTGCCTCCGGTGCGATCGCCGAGCAGGTGCTGGGGTTGCCCTATTGGGCCGGCGTGGCGCTCGTGATCGCTCTGGTGGCAACCATCAACGCCGCCGGGCGCGGGGTCATCGAGAGTTTCAAGTCGGTTGGATCGGCCCTGTTGTACGTTGGCTACGTGGTGTTTGCGGGCAGCGTCCTCATCGGCGGCTGGCCGCAGGTACGGGCGGTGCTGGCGAGCGGGGACAGCTCGTTCTGGGGAGAGGCGCCGTTTGGCCTGGTCTTCTCGACCGGACTGCTGTACGTCGGCTACAACCTCGCCGGGCTGCCGAGCACGCTCTTTGTTCTCGACCGGCAGACCTCCCGCCGCCAGGCGTTGTGGGCCGGCGTGATTACCGGGGCGCTATCGACCGTCCCGTTCCTGCTCACCTGGCTTGCCATCCTCGCCTTTTACCCCCAGCCCGCGGTTCTGAACGCCGAGGTACCGTGGCTGGTCATGCTCGGGCGCGTCGGAGGTGACGGGCTGGTGGCGTTCTACGCCGTGGTCATTCTTTGGACCCTGGTGGAGACCAGCGTCGGAATGATCCACGCGGTGGTAGATCGGATCTCGGTTAATCGGGTCGAGAGCGGCGGCTACGCGCTGACGCCGAGGCAGGTCGCTGCGGTCACCGTGGGGCTGCTGGTGACGGCGGCGCTGCTGTCGCGCTGGGGCATCATCGCGCTCGTTGCGCGCGGGTACTCGCTGATGGCCTACGGGTTCCTGGTATTGTTTGCCGTGCCGCTCCTTACACGTGGGCTGGCGATTATCAGAAGAGACGCGCACAGGTAAGAGAGAGGCAATAAGCAAACACGAAACACATCATATATGATACTCAGATGCTCACCCGCGAGCCCCTTTCAGAGCAGGTCAAGAGCCACGTTCGGCATCAGATTGTCGGAGGCGAGTACGAACCGGAAACGAAAGTCGGAATTGCGCAGGTAGCCGAGGAACTCGGCGTTAGCCCGACACCGGTCCGCGAGGCGTTCGCGCAACTCGTGAGCGAGGGTTTTCTGACCCTGTCGCCGAACCGCGGCTTCTATGTTCGGCCGCTTGACATCGAGGAGGTAGGCGGTTTGTTGCCAATTCTCTCGACACTCGAGGACCTGGCTCTGCGCACAGTTCCGCCAGTGGACGCGGAACAGGCTGCGACCCTGCGCGAGCTCAACCGGCAGTTGCTCGAGAGTGTCAAACACTCGGCGGTACGCGCCATGCTGGTCAACCAGCAGTGGCATGCGAAGCTGATGGAACGGTGCGGGAACCGCGAGCTTCAGCGAGTGATAGCGCAGCTGCGAGCGCGGACCTTTCGTTACGAGTACATCTACTACAAGTTTCAGCAAGACGACGTCGAAGAGCAAGCGCGCCAGCACGACGAGATTCTGACCGCGCTCGAGCGCGGTGACCGTCGTCTGGCACGAGAAGTGATGAGCAAGCATTGGGACCACAACCTCCAGCTCATGGTTCCGTCCGGGCACGAGAACGAAGGTTAGGCCTGCCAGGTATTTGACGCCGGTCTCTGATTGCATCATTCTATCCGGATGAACGGATTGAATGCTGCCGCCGGCCCCCGTATCTTCGACCTGATGTCGAACCTCTCCGACACCACCCGTTCGCGCCTGTTGCTGGTGGTGGAGGGGCACGACTTCACGGTCTCGGAGCTGTGCACCATCCTGCAGATGCCACAGTCGACGGTCAGCCGGCACCTGAAGGTCCTGGTAGACGACGGCTGGTTGACGTCGCAGCCGGATGGAACCGCGCGGCGGTACCGGATGGTCGGCAACCGGCTCGACGAGCCGGCGCGAGAGCTCTGGGGCCTGGTGCGGGAGCGTGCCGGCGAGCTACCGGCGGCACGCCAGGATGCCCTGCGGGTCAAGAGCGTCCTGGCCGGCAGGACGAGTCGATCGCAGGAGTTCTTTGCCAGCGCCGCTGGCGATTGGGATCGACTGCGACGGGAGATGTTCGGCGAGCACGTTGACATGCAGGCGCTGCTAGGGTTGATCGACGATAGCTGGTGCGTGGGCGATCTCGGATGCGGTACTGGGCGGGTGGCCGAGACTCTGGCGCCCTTCGTAGAGAGGGTCGTTGCGGTCGACGGCTCGCGCGAGATGCTCGCTGCCGCCGGGGATCGGCTTCGGGGTCTCGACAACGTGGAGCTGCGTTCGGGTCAACTCGAATCGTTGCCGCTGCAGGACGGCGAGCTGGATGCGGCGCTCCTGTTCCTGGTCCTGCACCATGTTTTGGATCCAGAACGAGTGCTTGCGGAGGTGGCGCGGGTGATCAGGCCGGGTGGGCGGCTTCTGGTCGCCGACATGACCTCGCACGACCGGCATGCCTACCAGGACACGATGGGGCACGTGTGGCTCGGTTTCACCGAGCAGCAGATTCGTGGCTGGTTGTCCCACGCCGGCTTCGAGCGCTGCACCTATCACGCGTTGCCTCCGGATCCGGAAGCTTCCGGACCGGCCGTGTTTACCGCGTCTGCCCGCCGGGCGGCGCATTAGAAAGAACGACAGACCAAGAAAGCCTTGGGCCGTCCGCTGGCCCGACGCATCAACGGGAGAGCCTCATGCACACGACCGTAGAGCAAACACATGCCTTTGACGACGCCCGGGCAGCCGGCCGCGAGCCGTTCAAGGTCGCCGACCTGTCACTGGCCGATCTGGGGCGCAAGGAGATCCGCCTGGCCGAGCACGAGATGCCGGGCTTGATGCAGGTACGGCGCCGTTACAGTGAAAGCAAGCCGTTCGCCGGCGTCAGGATCATGGGCAGTCTACACATGACGGTGCAGACGGCCGTGCTCATCGAGACTCTGGTGGCGCTTGGCGCCGACGTGCGGTGGGTGTCGTGCAATATCTTCTCGACCCAGGATCCCGCCGCCGCCGCGGTGGCGGTCGGTCGGCCGGAGAACGGTGGCACGATCGAGGCGCCGCGTGGTATCCCTGTGTACGCCTGGAAGGGCGAGACGCTCCAGGAGTACTGGTGGTGTACCGATCAGGCGCTGGTGTGGCCCGATGGCAGTGGCCCCGAGCTCATCGTCGACGATGGCGGGGACGCAACGCTGCTGATCCACAAGGGGGTGGAGTTCGAGATCGCCGGCCAGGTGCCGAGGTTCAACGAGGACTCCGATCCGGAGGAATTGGGAGTGATCTTCGATCTACTCCGGCGTGAGCTGGAGCGCGATCCGGAGCGTTGGCGCAAGGTGGCCGAGGGATGCCGCGGAGTCAGCGAGGAGACCACCACCGGCGTGCACCGCCTGATGCAGATGGAAAAGGCCGGCACGCTGCTGTTTCCTGCGATCAACGTCAACGACTCGGTCACCAAGTCGAAGTTCGACAACATCTACGGCTGTCGTCACTCGGTGGTCGACGGCCTGAACCGGGCGACCGACGTGATGATCGGCGGCAAGGTCGCGGTCGTGTGTGGGTTCGGCGAGGTCGGCAAGGGGTGCGCGCAGGCGCTACGGGGCCAGGGAGCTCGCGTCATCGTTACCGAGATCGACCCGATCTGTGCCCTGCAGGCGGCGATGGAAGGCTACGAGGTCAAGACACTCCAGAGCGTGGTGGCCAGTGCCGACATCTTCGTGACCGCGACCGGGAACTTCAATCTGATCACGGCCCAGCACATGGCCCAGATGAAGGACAAGGCGATCGTGGCCAACATTGGGCATTTCGACAACGAGATCGACATGGCCGGGCTCAAGAAGTTCCCCGGCATCGAGCACGTCAACGTGAAGCCTCAGTACGACGAGTGGGTATTTCCCGACGGCCATAGCGTCCTGGTGCTCGCCGAGGGGCGTCTCATGAACCTGGGCTGTGCCACTGGCCACCCGAGCTTCGTGATGTCGGCGTCGTTCACCAACCAGGTGTTGGCGCAAATGGCGCTCAACGACAACAGCGGCGAGTATGGCAAGGCCGTATACGTGCTCCCCAAGCACCTGGACGAAGAAGTCGCCCGGCTACATCTGGACCATCTCGGGGTCGAGCTCACACGCCTGACCGACGAACAGGCGGAATACCTCGGCATCCCGGTCGAAGGACCCTACAAGCCGGATCACTACCGCTACTGAGGTCCGGCGTACGGGCTAGCGGCCCACGCCACTTCTGCCACAGGCTGCTAGAGCGGTCGCCAGACCAACCCTTCGTTCCGGCGCAGGAAGACTGCCACCGCGCGCCCGTAGATTGCTGTTTCCGGGATGAACCCGAAGATCCGCCCATCGTGGCTGTTGCCGCGGAAATCGCCCATTACCAGGACATAGCCGGAAGGGATCTGCTGGACAGGGTAGTTGCCCCCGGGGCGCGACAGATTCAACAACGCGCGGTGGGTACCGAGCGTCTCGATCGAGGGATCCTGCGGTAAGGCCATGTTCTCGCCGTTCAGGAACAGATGCCCGTCGCGCACCTCGATCGTGTCGCTGCCGACCGCCACCACGCGCTTGATGAGCCGCTTGCCGGTCTCGGGAGAGTCGAAGACGACGATCTCGCCGACGCCAGGCTGATCGCCTCGCGTGAGCTGCCACTTGAGGAAAGGCACCCGTAGCCCGTAGGCGGTCTTGTTGACCAGCACCCGGTCACCGGGCATGAGCGTGTACTCCATCGAGCTGGTCGGAACGATGTAGTGGTCAGCTAGCGAAGAGCGCGCAGAAAACAGGATCAGCGCCAGCACTCCGACAAGGAGGACTTCCTTGCCGATCCGCTGCAGCCGTTCGCCCATGGAAACACCCTCTGAAGTTCGTCGCGGCGAAGTCATCGATGTCTATTGTGCACGGTCGCGATACGAGTGTTCTACCTCGGTGGCACCATAACATCCAGGGCTCGTCCTGGCTTGTCGCTTTGCTTGCCCGGGCTGCCAGCGGTCACTCGCTTCGGAGCGAGACCATCGGATCGATTCGCGTGGCGCGACGGGCGGGGATCCACGTCGCAATGCAGCCCACCGCGCCCAGGAACAGCACCACGGCCGTGAACGTCGGCACGTCGGTCGGACGGATCTCGTACAGCAGCCCCGACAAGACCCGGGAGACCGGTATAGCGGCTCCCAGCCCGATGAGCAGTCCGATTGCCGCCAGAGTCAATCCGCGGCCCAGCACCATGGCTCGGATGTCGGCATGGCTGGCGCCGAGGGCGAGCCGGATCCCGAACTCGCGGGTCCGTTGCAATACGAGGAACGCCATGACGCCGTAAACGCCGATGGCGGACAGAAACAACGCTGTCGCCGCGAACAGGGCGATCGCGAGCGCAATCGATCGTCGAGACGATTCGGTCTCGGCGAGCAGCTCCTCGAGGGTCGCCACGGTGTCGACCGGAAGGGTGGGGTCCACGGCGCTGGTCGCAGCTCGAATCGAGTCGACGAGGTCCCAAGGATCCCCTTCGGCCCGAACCAGCAGGTACATCTCGCGGACAGGTTGTTGCGCGTGGGGGAAATACGTCGCTGGCGGCGTTTCTTCGGTGCGACCGGAGAAGTGGACATCCTCGACGATTCCGACGATCTCATACTCCGGCGGACCGCCTGCCCACCAGTTCCCGTACACGAGGCTCCGGCCCAACGGCTCCTCGCGGTCGTCAAAGTAGGTCCGGACGAAGCTCTCGTTGACAATCACCACGCGCGGGGCATCGACACTGTCGCGCGCGGTGAACGTCCGTCCTCGGTGCAGTCGGACCCCGGCGGTGCGGAAGTATCCGGGTGTCACGGGCCGGAAAATCGCTTGCGGCTTGCGTTCACGCGCCGTTGACGGTGGCGGTCCCTCGATCTGGAAGCTGTTGGACCAGCCGGGGTCGGTGGGCAACATGTAGGCTGCCGACGCCGAGGTGACCCCTGGCAGGCGCTCGATCCGCGCCAGGAGTCGCTCGAACAGGTCCACGGAGGTGCGCCATTCCGGATCAACGAAACGCAGCGGTAGCTGCAACCGCGCCGTCAACACACTCTGAGGGACAAAGCCCGGGTCGATTTCGAGCGCGTGGCGCAGACTACGAATCAGTAGCCCGGCCCCCACGAGTAGGAGCGTGGCCAGCGCGATCTGCGCCACCACCAGGCTCTGCCGCGTGAGGCTCTCGGAACCCCCGGCGGTGGCACGGTCGCCGCTCTTGATCGCCGTCCGCAGCTGAGGACGCGACACTCGGAGGGCGGGAACGACTCCGACGACTCCTGCGGTCAGCAGCGACACAGCGACGAGAAAACCCAAGATTCGGGTGTCGACACTCGCTGTCGCCAGGCGCGGAATCGACAGGAAATCCAGCTGGCTCATTGCTTGCACGGTAAGGTGTGCGATCAGCCAACCGGCGGCCCCGCCGAGCAGCGCGAGCAAGAGGCTCTCGGCGAGAGCCTGACGGATCAGGCGCCCTCGTCCGGCCCCCAGGGCAGCCCGGATTGCGAACTCTCTCCCCCGTGCCGCGGCTCGCCCAAGTATCAGGCTCGCAACGTTGGTGCATGCGATCAGCAGCAGCAGGCTGACGGCTCCAAACAGGATCAGCAGAACACCACGCACGGGTCTGGCGGCGGCGTCTCCTGCCGATTGCAGCACCGGTCCCTCGCCGTCCCGCCCCTCGGGGAACTGTCGAGCGATCGCGGCCGCGATGGACGCGAGTTCGAAACGCGCCTGCTCGAGCGATACGCCGGGGCGCAACCTACCGATGACGGACACGTTGCTGAGCCCACGGAGCTCGATTCCGTCGGCGGAAAACGAGTTGCGCAAGGGTAGCCAAACATCCGGCGCAGTGGCCGGTAACACGGAGCCGCCGATCGCGCCGGTGAACCCTGGCGGCAGCACGCCGATCACGGTGTAGGGTCTGCCATCCAAACGGATCTCGCGACCGAGAACCGACGGATCGCTGCCGAATCGATCACGCCACAACGAATGAGACAACAGCGCAGTCGGCTGTCCGGCGCCGGCGCGGTCGTCTTGGGGGAGGAAGGCACGCCCGAGCACGGTTCGAATACCGAGCGCGGGCAACAGATCCCAGGTCACGTCGAGGCTGCGGATCCGCACCGGCGGGGCACCGTCGTCTGATGACAGGCCGGGAGTATGGATCAGCCATGCGGCAAGGTGCTCGAAGCCTTCCGCCCCGGCCTGGTAATCGAGATAATCAGGGAACGACAGAAGCCACTCCCCGGGGCGTCCGTCCACGAACCCGTTCCTCAAGATCACCAGCCTGTCTGGATCCTGAAACGGCAGGGGCCGCAGGAGCACGGTGTCGAGGATGGTGTAGATTGCGGTCGTCGCGCCGATGCCCAGGGCGAGGGTGAGAACCGCCATGGCAGTGAAGGCGCGAGAGCTCCTCAAGCTCCGGGCCGCATAGCGGATGTCCTGCACCGTACCGGCGCCAACGCGTGCCAGATGTGCGACCGCCGACGGCAGGAAAGCCGGCTGTCGCCGTCGAGGCGTGAGACGCGTCGCGATCGCACGGGCCATCTGTCGGCGGTACCAGCGACGAGCGCTGGCCGGATTCCCCCGCGCCCGGACGTCGAACTCCTCCTGCAGGTCTCCGAGGCCGAATTCGCGAGCGTCGCGATCAAGCAGCCGCGTCAGGATCCAGCTGGCGATCTGCGGTGGTGTATTGTGGCTCACGAGCTCCCCCGCGATGTTCCCATGGATTCCAGCTTGGGTTCGATCCCCGATGTCATCTCACGGTACGCGGCGTAGGCGCGGTTGAGGGCCACTTCGCCCGCGGGCTCGAGCCGGTAGAATTTCTTGCGGCGGCCGCCGCGTTTCGCCGTCGGCTCGCCTACTCGAGAGGACACCGCGCCGCTCTTCTGCAGCCGCGCGAGCGCGGTGTAGACGGCACCGATGAAGAGCTCGCGACCTGTTCGCCGCTCGATTTCTTCCTTGATCCGAACCCCGTAGGCGTCGTCCCCGAGACGAACCAGCGCCAGTAGGACCATCTGTTCGAACTCACCCAACGCCCGTCCCATCTTCGCCTCTCCTCGCACCACCGTGATTTCTACTTCAACGCAGTAGATAGTATAACTACTGCAATGAATTGCAAATAGCCGGTAACGCCCCGTTGACCTCGAGGCTCGGTTTGCGCAGCATACAAGGGCAATCGGGGCGTTCGCCGGGCGATCCACGTCGGCGAGAGCGCCCCTCGGACCTGGTGGCTACTGGCTGCTACCCATCCCGGGAGGTTGTCATGAGACTCGATGCTCGATCGACTGCGCTGACGGCAGGAATCTTGTGGGGAGCGTCGATCCTGCTCATCGGCGTGGGCTCGATGCTGTTCTCCGGTTACGGCGGTCCGGTGCTCGAGATGGTCTCGTCGATCTATCCCGGCTTCCATAATACGGGCGGCTTCGGCGATTTGATCGTCGGGACGCTCTACGGGCTTGCCGATGGCCTGATTGCCGGGTTCGTGTTCGCCTGGCTGTACAACCGACTCGTGACGGCACGTGTTTCGGCCTGAGGACCACCGTCGGCCGGCGTAAGGGCGGGTGCTCGGAATCGGGTACGATCCTGGCCATGAGGCCCGCGACCACGACCAGACGTAGCTCGATGCCGTGAACCGGCGCCAATTGATTGCCCGGGCGCTCGCGCTGGGAGTCCAGGCATGGCCGGCGTCCCAGGTGCTTGCGCAGGCGCGCAGCAGGCGGAAGCCGCTCACCGTGCCGCGGGTTAACGGCGCCATCAACGTCCACCCGGTGCGGCGTTTTGACCAGGTATCGGACTTCACGCCACCGGTGATCGTTCCCGAGCTCGTGGACCGGCAGATGCGACAGGTCTACGAGCTCGGGTTCGAGCGTACTCGCACGACGATCTCGTTCAGCGATTTCGGGCCTGACTTCCTGGCTGCGATTCCCTATGTGCGAGGCGCGCGGGCCCTGGGGGTGGATGTCCTCGGTATCCTCGGTCAGTTCGGGTTCGGCTTCGACCTGACGCGGGCGCTGAGCGATCCATGGAAACGAGCCGTGGTTCTGGACACGGTGTTGGAGATCTTCGCTGGCGAGGTTTCCCCAGCGTCGCACCAGGTGGCACGCGCCGGAGACTTCGCGCTCCAGATCCTGAACGAGCCATCGCACTTTCTCGGGCTGGATCCGGGCGATTATGTCAGGCACTTTCTCGGTCCCGTGTACCGGGACCTGAAGGAGCGGCGCTCCGACCTTGTGGTGGTCTCGGCCGCGACGGTGGGCTCCCGCGACGGGGTGCCTCGGCTACGCCGCATGATCGAAGCCGGGATGGAGCGCAGCTGCGATGTCGTGGCGATCCATGTCTACGATCTGCGTACTCTGACGAGGTTGGCGGGGTTGTTTTCGAAGCCGGTCTGGGTCACGGAATCCGGGTCGTTCGGCACCGGTACGCATCTGGACTGGTTCCGGAACACGTTTGCCAGGATCCGGCTCGAGATTCCCGAGGTGGTACACATCTTCTACTTCGACCTGTTTGATAACGAGCCCGGGGGGTTTCGGTTGATCGACATCCGGCAGGACCCGGCCGCTGGGGCGGTCTTGGAGGTCGAGTCCGGAGATCTCTACGATTTCCTCGTATCGCGTGCGAGAACCGCACTGGGCAAGCGCCCGGCGGTGGACTACGCCGAGCTAGTGCCCGACATCACGCGGTACTTCCCCACCGATCATGATCTGGCGCTCATCGACGCGGCACGGGCCGTTCTGTGACCGGTTCCCGGCACCCACGCTACTCCTGGCACGGGCTGCTAGCAGCTGTCCTGCTGTGGGTGTCGATCCCGCCGCCGCCGGTGCATGCGGCGCAGCAGGCCGGTGGGTCCGAGGCCGAAATCGAGGTCCAAGAGGCGGACCCGGAGTATCCGATCTCAGGCTCGATCCTGCCATGCAGCACCGAGCCCTGTTCCGGAATCCGACTCGTGGATTTGAGAGTGCGCGGCAGCAGCAAGGGCGACCTCGGATCGGGGGCGTTCCGGTTGCGCCTGCGCGATAGCGCCTTCCTGACCGCCGAGATCGATGCCGATGACCGAGCCTTCCGGCTGACGACCGCCAAGTGGGAGGTTGCCTACCGTGATACGACCCGCACCCAGAATCTGTCGCTCGCATACCAGGACAACCGTCGGCGGCTCCGGGCCAACGCGCTCCGGGGGGCGAGAGAGGATCGCGATTCCTGGCTCGTGGGGTTCGACGGCAGTGTCAGGCTGAGCCGGGACGTCGAGATCATCGGCTCGGCATTTGTCGACACCGACGCCGGGGCGGACGCGCCGAGCGCTCGAATTCTGAATTCCGGCAGCCTGGGCTTCCGCTGGCAGCACGCAACCGGCTGGGAGCTGCAGGTGAAGGCCGTCGCAGAACGGGTCAAGACGGCCGCAGGCTTCGAGCTCAGGCGTCGGGCGGTGGAGGGCGAGGTCGTGCGCCAGTCGGGCCGAACCCAGATGCTGGGCCAGGTGCTGTACACGCGTGTTATGGGTCCATCTGCCGCTTTTGGCCGCGAGGAGCTCGCCGGGCGAGTGCGGGCCGAGCTGGTCCTCGCGTCGCACCTGAGGCTCGAAGCCCGTGGCGCTTACCGGGTGGAGATCGGGCTCAAGGACAACCACAGTGCCTATGGCCTATCGGTCGTGTCCTACGCGCGCAGGTATCGGTACGCGCGTGGCGGGGCGGCGGCGCCTCGGGTCCTCGACCTCACCCGCGCAGCACTGGATCACGGCTACGATGGACGCCGGCTCTACGGGCTCGAGAGTACCCGCGCTATCCGCGATCGCCTGTCGTTGTCGCCACACCGGGACGACCTTGCCCCGCTGATCGAGGCCCTGTACCGCGCCACGATTGCCGACCGCAACGTTCCGGTGCTGGGCTTGGGCATCGATCGAGATGACGACGCGCTGTTGGGCTTGGAGACGCGCTCGATCGACGTGCTGGTGGGGATTCCATGGCCCGTCGCCTGGCCCTGGCAGCACAACGAGCGTGCTGTACGCTTCGTTGAGCTGCAGGTTCGGTACACCGAGGGCAGAATCAACCCGGGCCTGCGCAAGCCCGCATGGGACGTTCAGCTGCGCGCGCACCTGAACCGCGAGACCCTCGTCTGGCTGGCTTGGCTGGACGCCTTGCCGACCTCGTTGGAGCTTGCCACAGGCACGGAGCCGAGCGCCAGGGTGCAGATCGGACTGGCGTACGCGTTCGGGATCTGAGTGCGATACCGGACCATCTGCAAGCGATCGGCTACGGGGAGACCGTCTCGCACGGACAACTGGCGCGCCGGGTTCTGATCCATCGCCGCCCCCTCGCCACGCACCCCGTCATACTTCCACCATCGCCGGCTCAGCCGCCGGTCAGTCCCGGGGGCCAAATCCGGCATCGGAGAACAGCAACCAGGTCTGAGGGTCGAGCGTGACTTCGGAGGGAGCGGCTGGAAGCGCAATGCGCATCTCGTGCCGGCGCTCGTGCAACAACAGGGTCTCCAGTCGGGAGCCTCCGTCCGGGAGCTCGATAAACGAATGATGTTGCCGCACGGTGATAATTTTCGGACTCGGCACGACTTGCCGCACGAAGTTACCCGGTGACGTACCGGTGAAAGTCAGAGTCACTTCAATTTCCGTGTTCTTTGGGAAGTTTTTCGTTCGGTCCAGATAAAAGGCGGAACGACTTGGCTCCAGTTTGTACTCCCCCTGTTTCATACTTTTTATTCGACCAACCACATCATGTGCGTCGCGCAGGTAGAACTCACTCGCGTCAACCAAAACCCGGTCGCCTTCCTCGGCGGCGACTTCAAATCCCCAAAGGGTGGACTGCGCAAAGGCCTCGGCAACCGCTTTGCGTTCGGCGCGGTTATCGCTGATCGCTCGATAGGCATAATTCGGCTGGA
>JACZXM010000435.1 GCA_022571615.1 Acidobacteriota bacterium
GGAACTCAGGGAGCGGTACGGGCAGCGAGCCATTCCGAACACTCGCTTGAGCAACGAGATCACCCCTTCGATGCCGGCGCGGAAGTTGCGCAGGCGCCTGTATACCCAGGAGCTTGTGGCCATGTCGGAGACGGCCAGCCCCTTGCCCTTGGAAAAGACCACCTCCTGAACGCCCAGTTGCTTGATCGAGACCAGGTTGTCCTTGGAGGCGAATGCACCATCGGCGGCAACCTGGCGAGGTGGACGACCGAACAGTCGGTGCTGGCGCTTCACCATCTCGATGGCCAGAGCGGAGTCTGGCGGGTTGCCCGCCAGCACCACACAGTCCAGTACCAGCGAGTCACCACCCACCAGGCAGATCTTGTGCCCGTACAGCGTCTGGCGGCGAGCCTTGCGGATGATGTCGGTGTGAGGCTGGAAGATCGACACCACCTTTTCGACAGCCGGCACACTTTCACCTTCAACAACCCGGCGTCGGGTCTGATCGATAACTCGTTCAACTAGTGGCAGATACTGATCGAGCTTATGGGCGACGCTCTCCAGCACTCCGGCCTGCACGGCACCGATCTGGTGGCGCCGCCCCAGCACCTGCCGCACTGCATGGCCATAGCGGCAAGTCTCCTCAGTTAGCTTGATCAGATCCAGGTACGCATTCCGACGCACGTGGCCACGATAGGTGTCGTTGATCTGGCGGCGCCGTCGCTTCGCCCGGCGGGTCCGATCGCAAAACACCACCACCTCTCCGAGTACTTGCCGCGCCTGCCCCATCAGCCGCACCAGCACCCTGATCCCATCCCACAGCAATGCCGAGTCGGTCGGATGATGGATGTTGCTGTCGGTCACCGTGCAGTCGATCCGCACTTTGGCACCGTTGTCGATGCCCTCGCTCATGGCCGCCAGCACAACGATCCGGTTGATGACCTCGAGGGTCTCGGGCGTCACGGCCTTGATATTGGCGGCCAGAGACGATCGAGAGGGCGCCGGATCGGTGATCCCGAGCCGACAGAATGTCCGGTAGGTGCTCGAGTCTGCCAGATGAAACGCCAGCTCCTGGTAGCTGAACCCGCTCAGCTGCTTGATCAGCAACGCTCTCAGCACTTGCTCAGCACTGAGGCCATCAGCACCGGTGTCCGCTTGTGCGCCCGATGCCTGCTGTAAGTCCTGTAAGATCAGCTCTTGGATCTGGGGATGCTGATCGAGCATTTCCGAGATCGCCCGCAGCTCTTTGGCATGCTCTACATCCAGCCACGGCTCCAACAAAGCGGGCTGGATAGTGGTGAGTTTACGCATTCTTGGCTGGCCTCTGTTCCGTCTAAGTTGTTTAGGATCAGTTGGTTAAGTCTCTTGAGACTAACCGATTTAGACGAAAAACGCCAGCCCTGAATGCGATAAAACTCCTTTATTTTCAAAGAGTTAGACGTTTCTGGACGGGAACCATCTAGTCCCGGTACAAGCTCGATCACGGTGTAGACGACCACGCGCCCGGAAAATTCCGTGGGGTCGATGAGCAAGTCGAGTGACCGACCCCCACGCCGACCCCCCAAGGATCTTACGGGTTTCAGCTGAAACAATAAAACCCCGCAAGCTGTTGTGCTTACGGGGTTTATCATGAGCTGGCGAGAGGATTCGAACCCCCGACCTGCTGATTACAAATCAGCTGCTCTCCCAACTGAGCTACGCCAGCATCGACTCCCGGGCAAGAATAGGTTCTGCACCGACGCACGGCAAGCAAACTGGCAGGCCGTGGTGGAAGTGTGGTGGGTCTGGCAAGTGGGAATTACGGGCGAGGGAAGGAGCGAGGAGGAGGCGATGCGGGCGACATCGTGGAGGAGTTGCGACGCTGCCAGTCGCCCTAAGTCCCACTTGCCCGAAGGGTTACAGACCCATCACACTTCCGCCACGGCCTGGTTGCCGAGGTGCTGCTGGCGCACCACCTCGTAGGCGACCGCCGCAAACGCCGCCGAGGCGTTGAGCGACTCCACCCGGCCGCGCATCTGCAGCGAGACGAGATGATCGCACCGCTCTGCGACCAGCCGCCGCAGGCCGGCGCCCTCGCGCCCGATCACCAACGCCACACCGCCGCGGTAGTCCACCTCGCACCAGGATTCCTCGCCATCGGGCGCCAGACCCACCCGCCAGTAGCCAAGCCGTGATAGCCGGTCGAGCACTCGCACGACGTTGACCACCCGGTAGATTTGGAGGTACTCGGTGGCGCCGGCAGACGCCCGCACGACCGCCGGGGTAACCGCTGCGGCGCGGCGCTCGGCGATGATGACGGCCTTCGCTCCTGCTGCCTCGGCGGTTCGTGCGATGGCCCCGAGGTTCTGCGGATCCTGGATGCCGTCGAGAACCACGACCAGCGAACCGTCCGGATCGGCCGTCGGGAGATCGGCCTCGGCACGGTATCGATACGGCCCGCAACGGGCAGCAACCGATGCATCCTCACCGAGCGCCCGGTGCATCCGCTCGGCATCGACGTGCTGCACGGCGACCCCGCAGTGCGCAGCGATTCGCTGCAGATCGGAACCCTGGGGCTGCCGCGAGGGTTGCCGCAACCAGACCTCCTGCACTGCACGCGATCCTCCGAGCAGCGCGGCCTTGACGGCGTGGCGGCCGCACAGCCACTCCTGCGTTGGCTCGTTCACCCTGGTGCCCCCAACACTCGCCGCAATCGGGTCGCAACGTCGGCGACGCGGGGCTCGATTCCGAGCTCAGCGCCACGTTCGATCAACGGCACCAGACGGGCCAGCTCGGGCCCCTGCTGGGCTCCGGTTAACGCCACCCGGAGTGGGTGGAACAGGCCCCGGCCGCGAGCTCCGGTCGCGGCCGAGATCTCGCCCGCGGCGGCGCGAAACCCCTCGACACAAGCCAGTGCGCCACGCTCGCTGGCCGCGACGAAGGCGTGCAGGGCA
>JACZXM010000028.1 GCA_022571615.1 Acidobacteriota bacterium
TGCGGTTCGCCGCGGCCCTGGCACGGCAGCGCCTGGCCAGCGCTGCGCTGGACATCAGCGACGGGGTTGCGATCGACGCCACCCGTTTGTGCCGCGCTTCTGGCACCGGTTTGTTGCTCGATGCCGAGAAGTTGGAGCACCCGCTGGTTGCGCGGCTCGCCGCGACGGCTGGTTGCCCGGCGCTGGACTGGGTCCTGGGAGGCGGAGAGGACTACGCCTTGCTGTGCGCTGTGCCGCGGGATCGGGAGGCCAGGTTCGAGGCCCTGGCCACGGACGAAGGTGTGGAGGTTGGACGGCTGGGCACGTTCATGAATCGCGACTACGGGCTACGGGTGGCGCTAGCGGATGGCACGCAACGGGTGCTCGAAGGCCTAGGGTGGGACCACTTCAGGGGGCAGGAGGAGTGAGGCTCGCCTTCTCGGTCAGAACGACCGACGGCGCCACATCGGCGCGTACCGGCACGTTGATTACACCGCACGGGGTGGTCGATACGCCGGCCTTCATGGCGGTGGGCACCTACGGAGCGGTCAAGGGCATCGGAGCCCAGGATCTCGAGGCGATCGGAGCACAGATCATTCTGGCCAACGCGTACCACCTGGCGGAGAGACCCGGTGCGGAGAGGATCCGCGATCTCGGTGGTCTGCATCGGTTCATGGGTTGGCACGGTCCGATCCTCACCGACAGTGGCGGATACCAGGTCATGTCGCTTGCCGAGCGACGCCGGATCGACGATGACGGTGTGAGCTTCCATTCGCCGCTCGACGGGCAGGTCCGGCGCCTGACCCCCGAGAGCGTCATCGACGTGCAGGCGGCTCTCGGCGTCGACATTGCCATGGTGCTCGATGAGTGCGTTGCCGAACCTGCCGAGCGCGATACCGTGAGCGCCGCACTCGAGCGCAGCCAGCTGTGGGCCGAGCGGTGTCGGCCGCTGGCTGAACGGCTTTCGGGCGGTCTGTTCGGGATCGTCCAGGGAGGGGTGTTTCCCGATCTGCGGGCGGCCCATGCCGAGCGTCTTGTGGCGTTGCAGTTCGATGGCTACGCAATCGGCGGGTTATCGGTCGGGGAGAGCAAGGAGCAGACGTGGTCGGCCCTGAAGGCGGCCACGCTCGGGCTACCGACCGACCGTCCGCGCTATGTGATGGGAATGGGCACGCCGGACGACCTGATCGAGGCGGTAAGCTACGGCGTGGATCTGTTCGATTGCGTCCTACCGACGCGCCACGCACGCAACGGGGTCGCTTTCACCTCGCGCGGGCGCATCACCATCCGCCACCGCAAGTACGCCGACGATGCCAGGCCTCTGGACGATGCTTGTTGCTGCCCGACCTGTCGCCGCTACAGCCGGGCATATCTTCGCCATCTGAAGCTGCGCCGCGAGATGCTCGCAGGGGTGCTGATGACCCTCCACAACCTGTGGTACTACCTTGACACGATGAGGGCCATCCGGCAGGCTATCGCGTCGGGCACCTTTGCTGGATTGCGCGCCGAAACGGCGAGTTCCGGCTCCTGAACAGGCACCGTTTGGCGCCCGGACTCGAACGGTACTTCCCTGTCGACTCGTTCGCCGAAGCCTGTTCGGCACACCTGGAGGAAGGATGCCAAACGCATCCCTTTGGCTGATGGCGGCTCAAGGTCAGAGCCCGCTCGCCGGGATGATCCCGGTGGTGATGCTGGTGCTCATCTTCTATTTCTTGCTCATCGCTCCGATGCGCAAGCGCCAGAAGCAGCACGACGCGTTGGTCAACAACCTCAAGACTGGCGACAAGGTCGTAACCACCGGTGGCATTTTCGGCACGGTGGTGGGCATACAGGATGACAGGCTGCGCTTGAAGATCGCCGACCAGGTGAAGATCGACGTCACCAAGGAGAGTATTGGCGGCCTGGCCGACACCTCCGACTGAACCTAGCTGATCCCTTCCCGAGATCGAGCGGGAGCCCGAGCATGCAGCAACTGCGTTTCAAACTGATCCTGATCCTCGCCATCGCGGGGCTGTTCACGTTCCTGGCGTTCTCAAAGGACATCCAGCTCGGTTTGGACCTGCGTGGTGGCATCCATCTGGTGATGCGTGTCGATGTCGAGGAGGCGGTCGGAGGAGAGATCCAGGATGGCACCGAATCGTTCCAGCGGCTGCTCGAAGACGAGGGCGTGGAGGTCGCCACGATAGCGCTGGAGGGCACTGCGGCGATCGTGAGCCTGGCGAGCGACGAGGACGCCGACCAGGCGGTCGACATTGCCCGGGAGTACTTCTCCAGCTGGGACGTACGGCGCAGCGGCACCGACTTGCAGATCAGCCTGACGACCCAGGCGCGGGCGGACGTCGAGGACGGGGCGGTGCGGCAGGCGCTGCAGACGATCCGTAACCGCGTCGATGAGTACGGTGTCAGCGAGCCCATCATTCAGCGCCAGGGGCTGCGCGGCGACCGTATCCTGGTGCAGTTGCCAGGGGTCGCAAACCCTGAGCGCGTCAAGACGTTGCTTCGCACGACGGCCATGCTCGAGCTCAAGCTGGTCCAGGCGGGCCCTGCAGCATCGCGGCAGAGCCTGATCGATCAGTTCAACGGCACTTTGCCACCAGGTACCGAGATCCTCGAAAGCGAGCCCGAGAACGGCGTGGCTCCTAGCTACTACCTGGTCACGGCGGCGCCGGCGATTAGCGGGCGCGACCTCAAGACCGCTCGGTTGAGCCAGGACGAGATGCAACTGCCGGCGGTGAGCTTCACCCTCAACACCGACGGCTCGCGCAAGTTCTCCCGGGTCACCGGCGAGAACGTCGGTCGCCAGCTGGCGATCGTGCTCGACGACAAGGTGCAGTCGGCGCCGGTCATCGAGGGCCGGATCTCGACCCCCAGCGCGCAAATCACGGGCAGCTTTACGGCGCGGGAGGCAGAGGATCTGGCGCTGGTGCTCCGCGCCGGGGCCTTGCCGGCGACGATCCACTACCTCGAGGAGCGCTCGGTCGGGCCATCGCTGGGGCAGGAGTCGATCGATCGCGGTCGGGCGGCGGCGATGATCGGTTTGGCCATCGTGGTTGCCTTCATGCTCGTGTACTACAAGGGCGCGGGAGTCAACGCCGTCGTGGCGCTGGCCCTGAACCTGATCATCGTGCTGGGAGCGATGAACGCTCTCGGCGCCACCCTGACCCTACCCGGCATTGCAGGCCTCATCCTGCTGATCGGGATGGCAGTCGATGCCAACGTGCTGATCTTCGAGCGTGTGCGCGAGGAGCTGGCGGTCGGCAAGACCGTTCGCTCGGCCGTCGATGCGGGTTTTGCCAAGGCGTTGTCGGCGATCGTGGATGCCAACATCACGACGCTGGTGGCGGCCGTTTTTCTGTTCCAATTCGGCACCGGTCCGGTCAAGGGGTTCGCCGTGACTCTGTCGATCGGCATCCTGGCCTCCATGTTCACTGCCATCTTCGTATCGCGCGTGATGTTTGATCTGTGGATCTTGCGACGACCGCGGACGCTGAGCATCTGACGGGCTGACTCGATGCGATTCTTGAAAGACACGCACATCGACTTCCTGGGTAAGCGTCGCAGCGCGGCGGCGATTTCGTTGCTGGTGATTGCCATCGGCGTCGTGTCCTTGGTTGCCAACGGTGGACCGCGGCTGGGCATCGACTTTGCCGGCGGCACCCAGATCGTGGTGCGCTTCGCGCAAATGCCCCAGATCGACGAGGTGCGCACCGCCCTGCAGGCCGAGGGGCTGGATCCGACGATCCAGGAGTTCGAGTCCGACTCCAGCGAGCTACTGATTCGCACCCCCGGCTCCCCGGAGGAAGACGCCCCCATCGACGCCGCCGTTCAGGCGGTCGCCGCAGGCCTGGATCGCCTCCTGGGCGAGGTGGACAGGACCGGGATCGACCTCAATACTGCCGATCCCGATGAGATCGTATCGGTGCTGCTGGCGAGCAACCCCAGCGGATACGACCTGACTGTCGACCCCGATGGTGCGCGGGCGGACTACCTGCGAGAGGTCGATCCGATTTTCCAGGCCCGCGCGATGGCCGGTCTGCTCACCGTCTGGGAACAGATCGAAACGCTAGGGATTGACTCCGCGGTGCTTGCCGTGGTTCGGGACAACGCGCATCTGGGCGGCTACGCCGTCGTCGACAGCCAGTCGGTCGGTCCCCAGGTCGGGCAGGACCTGCGCTCGCAGGCGGTGCAGGCGATCGTCTGGGCCCTGGTCGGCATGCTCGCCTACATCAGCTACCGGTTCGAGTTCAAATTCGCTGTTGCGGCGGTGGTTGCCCTGGTGCACGACGTGTCGATTGCGCTGGGGGCGTTCTCGCTCACGGGCAGGGAGTTCAACCTGCCGGTGATTGCGGCGTTCTTGACCATTGTCGGTTATTCGCTCAACGATACGGTTGTCATCTTCGACCGGATCCGCGAGAACAACAGCGTCTTACGGAAGCTGCCGCTTTACGATCGCATCAATACGAGCCTCAACCAGACGCTGTCGCGCACGCTGCTGACCTCGACCACGACCTTGGTCGTGGTGGTGTCGCTGTTCGTATACGGCGGCCCGGTCATCAACGACTTCTCTTTCGCACTGCTGATCGGGGTGCTGGTGGGAACCTACTCATCGCTCTTTGTAGCCAGCCCGATCGTGTACGTCTGGCAAGTACGCGACGCCGCCAAACGCCGTTAGCAGGCCGTGGCGGCGTAACCAGACCCATCACACTTGCACCACGGCCTGCTAGCACCCAGCGCCACCTCTGCCACCAGGCTCCTGGCCGGCAACCGCAGGCGCGCTGTCGGTGTCTGTCCGACGCGTTGCCGGTGGTATCCTGGTGCCACGGCGCCCTCGAGGGCGCCGCAGGCTTCTGTTCCGATGATCTGCGCCTCAGCGACAGGAGCAGGTCGTGTGGTCTGCGGGCGAATTTCGGCTCGCGGTGGCATCGGAGGTGCGCGTGCCCACTCGGACTGCCTCCGGCGACTCCAACACCCTGTCTCGGATCGAGGACCTGCTCGAGCGCCTCGGGCGAGACTATTCGCGCGACGACGTGGAGTTGGTACGTCGCGCCCATGCGTTCTCCAGCGAAGCCCACCGCGGCCAAGTCCGCCGCTCGGGATCGCCGTATGTCGATCACCCTATCGCGGTGGCGGTGATCCTATGCGACCTGCATCTCGACGCGGTGTGCATCGTGGTCGGGTTGCTACACGACGTGCTCGAGGACACCAAAGCAACCGGCGAGCAACTCCGCGCCGAGTTCGGCGGCGAGGTCACGACGCTGGTCGCGGGGGTGACCAAGATCGGGCGGATGGAGTTCAACAGCGAGCTCGAGCAGCAAGCGGTCAACTTCCGCAAGCTACTCCTGGCAATGGTCGAGGACGTTCGCGTCCTGCTCGTCAAGCTGGCCGATCGGCTACACAACATGCGCACTCTCGGGTACCTGCGCCCGTCCTCGCGGCGGCGCATCGCTTCGGAAACCATCGAGATCTACGCGCCGCTGGCGCATCGGCTGGGAATGGGACGGATTCAGAGCGAGCTCGAGGACCTCGCGTTTCGCTACCTGGAGCCGGACGCCTTCGAGCGTCTGCACGCCCAGGTTGCCGGCCGGCTCCGTGCGGCACGTAGCTTCACAGCGCGGATCAAAAAGCAGGTCGAACAGACGATGAAGCAGCATGACATTCCGTGCCGGGTGATGCACCGGGTCAAGGGCCTCTCCAGCCTGCACCAGAAAATGGAAGCCAGGGACCTGGAACTCGACCAAGTCTATGATCTCGTGGCCTTCCGCATCGTCACCGACACGGTGCGCAATTGCTACGGTGCGCTGGGCATCATCCACAACGACTGGAATCCGGTTCCGGGGCGGTTCAAGGACTTCATCGCGATGCCCAAGGGCAACATGTACCAGTCGCTCCATACCGCGCTATTGGCTGCCGGCAGGCCCTTTGAGGTACAGATTCGCACGGAGGAAATGCATCGGGTCGCGGAAGAGGGGATCGCCGCGCACTGGCTATACAAGGAGGGCGAGAAGCACTCGACGCGCGAAACGGAGCCATTGGTCTGGCTTCGACAGCTGCTGGAGTGGCAGCGGGACGTCTCGGACCCGCGTGAGTTCCTTTCCTCGCTCAAGCTCAACCTGTACCCGGACGAGGTGTACGTCTTCACGCCGAAGGGCGAGGTCAAGGCACTGCCGCGCGGCTCGACCGCGGTGGACTTCGCGTACATGATTCACACCCAGATCGGCGAGCATTGCGCCGGTGCCAAGATCAACGGCAAGCTAGCGCCGTTGAAGCAGACGTTGCGCAACGGCGACATCGTCGAGATTGTCACCAGTTCGGAGGCTTCCCCGAGCCGCGATTGGTTGCAGTTGGCACAGACCACACGCGCTCGCAATCGCATCCGCGGGTTCCTGAACAAACAGCAGCGTGCGCGCAGCCTCGAGCTTGGCCGTAAGATGTGCGACAAGGAGTTCCGCAAGTACGGGCTGCGGCTTAAGAAGTTGATGGCCGACGGCACCATCGAGCGCGTGGCCGGTCAGCTGGGTCTGGGCGGTGCCGAGGATCTCTTGGTAGCGGTCAGCTTCGGCAAGGTGGGCGTGCGGCCGTTGGTGGAGCGCATCCTGCCGAGCGAGGAACTCGAGAGCCGGCGGCCGACCCGCCGCTCTCCGTTGCGCCGCTGGGTCGACAAGGCCATGGGGTGGAGCGCCGCGGACGCCATTCAGGTCGAGGGAATCGATGGAATCATGGTCTACCGGGCGCGTTGCTGCGGGCCGGTTCCCGGTGAGCCGATCGTCGGCTATGTCACCCGCGGCAAAGGGGTCTCGGTGCACGGGGCGTCGTGCAAGAACATCGAGCGTCTACTGGAGGCGGAAGACCGTCGGATCGAGGTTGTCTGGACGCCGCCGGAGGGATCCGCGCAGCCCGTACGGCTTCGGGTGGAAGTCGACGACCGGGCCGGCATGCTGGCGGCTTTGACCTCCAAGATCGCGGCGGAGGGCAGCAACATCCGCCGCATCGAGTCAAACAAGACAACCAGCTACAAGACCCGAATCGACCTCGTGCTCGAGGTTCACGATCGAGCCCACCTGCAGCGGATCGTACGCACGATCGGCAATACCAATGGGGTGCGCAGTGTACGCCGCGGGCGGGCTCCCTAGCAGGACCGCCGTGGTGGTAGCGTCGCAACTCCTCCGCGATGTCGCCAGCATCGCCTCGTCGTTGCTCCTTGTCCTCACCCGTAACTCCTAGTTGCCAGACCCACCACACTTCCACCACGGCCTGCCAACAGGCTACAGGCCCTGTGCGAATCGAACAGGAGATGAGATGCCACGACATCACGCCATCCATACCGAACAGGCACCGGCGGCACTGGGGCCGTACTCTCAGGCTATCGCTCTGGAGACCGGCGAGGCGACGCTACTTTTTCTGGCAGGGCAGATTCCGCTCGATCCGAGGTCAGGCGAGCTGGTTACTGGTGCGGTGGAGTCGCAGGTGCGTCGCGTGATGCAGAATCTCCAAGCGGTTCTCGCCGCAGCCGGAAGCAGCCTGGATCGGGTCGTCAAGACGACGATCTTTCTCGCCGATATGAACGACTTCGAGGCGGTGAACTCAGTTTACGGCGAGTTCTTCGACGCCATTCCGCCGGCCCGATCCACGATCCAAGCCGGCCGGCTACCCAAGGACGTCAAGGTCGAGATCGACGTCATCGCGTACCGCTAGCAGGCCGTGGGCTGTCAGGCTCAGGAAACCGCCTTCTGAACGCGGCCCGCCTTCAGACAGGAAGTGCAGACGCGGATCCGACGCACGGTGCCGTCGATGATCGCGCGGACCTTCTGTACGTTGGGCTTGAACGTGCGCTTGGTGCGGTTCTTGGCGTGCGAGACGTTGTTGCCGGAGCGCGTACCCTTGCCGCACAGAGCGCATCGATTGGCCATCAGGAGTTCCTTAATACTCCAATCCAGAACTACGGCGCCGTCCGAAGGATTGCGGCGAAATGGCAACATCTGCGGCGTTGCGTCTCCTCCACGATGCCATCCGACATCGCGTCGTCGATGCGCCTTGCATCTGTCGCCATTTCGTCGCCACGAACATCAGCGTAGTTCCGGATTGGAGTACTCAGTAAGAAAAGCCGCGGAGAATCGCGGCTGCAGAACCGTCACATTGTAGCAGGGGCGCGAACCGTTCGCGTGCCCACCCGGTATGGCCTGCTAGCCTGCATTTCTCAGCGGGGTGCTACTGCGGGTGCGGAAAGGGGCATGTCTACGGCGTTGCACTCGGTCGGGCTCCTCGACGTACTGCAAGAGTACGCCTGCGGGGCCCTCCGTCGCGTCTTGGATCCACGCCCCTTTCCGCCCCCTCGCTAGGCACCCCGTTGAGAAGCGCAGGGGCTAGGCTGACTTGCTCTGGGCTTTGCTGCGCATATTAGCGCTAAAAACTCTCGTGACGCTTGACATTGCCCCACACGCACCATTACTAATAGGAACGGGCGAAAGTGAGCCGGGTCCGATTTGGGGTGGGTGAATGTTCCTAACCCGGGCCCGTCAGATCGTGGGACTGGATATCGGGTCCCATTCGATCAAGATGGTTGTGCTGCGCCCAGCCAGGGGCGACTTGCCTTTCGAGCTGGTGCATTTCGGCCTGGCCGATCTTCCCGAGGATGCAATCGTCGATGGCTCGATCGTAGAGCCGGCCGCCGTCGCGCAGACGATTTCCGAGCTCTTGGAGCAACACAAGGTTCGGACTCGGTTCGTCGCCACTTCGATCTCAGGCAACGCTGTCATCGTGCGCCGGGTGAGCATGCCCCGCGGCGATCCGGAGCAATTGCGCCAGTCGCTGCCATACGAGGCCGAGGAGTACATCCCGTTCGACGTCAACGACGTCGACCTGGATTTCGCGATACTGGACGAGGCCGCCGAGGGGGACTCCATGGACGTGGTGCTCGTTGCCGCCAAGCGCGATCGGATCGACGAGTACGTCGACGTGATCGAGCAGGCCAAGCGCACGGCCACGATCATGGACGTCGACGCCTTCGCCATCCAGAACGCGTTCGAGTTCTGCTACCCGGAGCGCCAGTTCGAGGACGTGGCCATCCTCAACGTCGGGGCCTCGGTGATCAACTTGGCTGTGCTCGAAGGCGGTCGCCCGGTATTCTGGCGTGATATCGCGGTGGGCGTGCGGCAATACGTGGTGGCGTTACAGCGGCAGTTCATGCTCGACCCCTTCGATGCCGAGGAGGTGTTGCGCCGGGTGAGCCGTGGCGATAACTCGGAGGCGGACGCCGGCCTCGCTGGCTGGAGCGCCGAAGGCGAGGAGGGGGCGGGGCTGCGCGATGCGGCGACGGACCCGCGTGTTCTGGAGGTCATCGGGCAGGTTTCCGAGAGCATCATCGGCGAAATCCGCAAGACCTTCGATTTCTATCAGGCCCAGGCAATGCGGGATCACTTCGACGCGGTGTTCCTCGCCGGCGGCGGGGCGCACGTGAAAGATCTCGCCACCCGGCTCGAGGAACAAATGGGGTGGCCGGTGGAGCGCTTCGACGCCATGCGTCGGATCGCGATTCCCAAGAGTGGGTTCGACCCCGAGTACGTCTGGGAGAACGCCCCGCAGTCGGCGGTGGCGCTGGGGCTGGCCTTGCGTGGGGTAATGGAAGCATGATCCGCATCAATCTGCTTGGCAAGGAGGCCGAAGCCCAGGCAAAGGGCCTGCGGGCCATCCAGCTACCAGAACTGTCGCTCGGCACCAACCAGGCAGGCATTGCGGCGATGTTTACGGTTGCCCTGTTGGTGATCGCGCTGTCATGGTGGATGCAATCGCGGCAGCTTGGGCGCGTGCGCGTCGAGCTTGCCGGACTGAAGGCCGAGGAGGCTCGATTACAGGAGGTCTCCGCCGGAGTCCATCGCTTGCGGGAACGCACCGAGCGCATGCGTCAGAAGCTGCAGGTCATTGTCGAGCTCAAGGCCAACCAGTCCGGCCCGGTGATGCTGCTCGACCAGGTGAGTCGCTTGATGAGCGACGGGCTCTGGCTCACGCGCCTGGAGCTCAGCGATGGTGAGGTGACGATCCGCGGGGCGGCGCTGTCGGATGTCGCGATCGCGGATTTTGTCGACCATCTCGAGGGCTCGACCTATTTCGACAGTGTTTTCCTGCGAACGCTCGGCGACTCTGGAGACGCGCTCAGCTTCCAGATCACGCTGCGCTTCGAACCCGTGCGCGAGACGCCGGCGACCGAGTCCGTGGCAGCGTTGGCAGCCGCCGGGGGAGGGGCGAGCTGATGGCGCGCTCGCTCAGCGACCTGCCGCCTCGTCAGCAGTGGATCGTTGCTGGCGTGCTGTGCTTTGCGCTGGTGGCGATCTACTACGTCCAGTTCTGGCGCGCCGGCAACCGCGATGTGCATCGCATCGGCGGCGAGATCACAAAGCTGCGGGAGGACGTGAAGCAGATGGAGACGATCGCCGACAGCTTGCCCGCTCTGGAAGCCGAGCAGGTCACGCTCGACCAGCGCTTGCAGGTGCTCTCGCACATTCTCCCCGAGGAATATGAAACAGCGGACTTGCTCCGGGGCGTGGCGACCCTAGCGGCGCAGTCCAACCTGACCATCAACGGTCTCGAGTTCAAGGATCCGGTGCCCTACGAGTTCTACGCCGAGTCACCCATTGAACTCGAGCTCGTCGGCAGCTACCACGACCTGGCTCGGTTCTTCGACCGCATCGGCAAGTTCGCCCGCATCATCAATATCAACGAGGTCGACATCCAGGCGATCGAGGACGATCCCAGGCGCACGGTCGAAGCCTACGTTACGGCGATGACGTTCCTGTTCCTGGAGGAGTCCGAGCAAGAGGACGCAGCATCAGACGGAGAATTGTCGAAGCAATGATCAGCAATCGGGAGATCAGGGACCGCCCACGGCGCGCGCGGTTGTCCATCCTCGCTGCTTTGTGTCTTTCCGGGCTTGCGGCGGGAGGAACTGACGGCCTGGCCATGGGACAGGCGCTGGACGGCAAGACGGCACCGCCACCACCCACTGCAACGCAGGAAGGCGAGGCCGACCCTCAAGAGCAGCCGACAGACGTATCGCGGTCGCTGACGAACCTCGCGGGAGGCATTACGGACGAACAAGAGGCGGCGCTGCGGCTGGTCGACGAAATCCTCCAGGAGCAGCGCGTGCTCTTGAGCGGACAAAACTTCGTGTACCAATCCGGCGGTCGCCGTGATCCATTTCGGAGCCTGTTGCTGCTCCGGCAGCGTGAGCTCGCGGTACCCGCGGAGCGACCCGCGGGGCTGGCGGGCTACTTGGTCAATGAGGTGACCGTCAAGGCCGTGGCCCAGTACCAGGGCCGCTGGCACGCGATGCTCTTCGGTTTGGACCGACGCAGTTATTTTACCGCGGTGGGCACGCAGCTCTATGACGGGCGGATTATCGAGATCAACGAGAGCGAAGTCATCTTCGAGCAGGAGGTTGAGGACATGCTCGGGGCGCGCAGCACACGCAGACTGGTCAAACGACTGAAAGCCGGAACCTGAGAGTAGGGCGCAACATGGCAAAGTCGACAGACAAATACGGTTCGCCGATCGGCCAGCGCGTGGGCTGTGGCCGAGTCGCGGTACCGCTGGCCGTTCTCTGCCTGTTACCGGCGGCGGTCACCATGGGGCAGGAGCCGGAAGCGATCGAGCAGCGCATACGGGCCGGTCAGCTGCCCAGCGAAGCCGAGGTGTTGCTCTCGCCCGAGAGCGACGGGTGGCCCCTAACGATTGAATTCGTCGAGACCGACATCCGCGACGTGGCGACATTTTTTTCCAAGCTCACCGGACTGAACGTCGTCGTCGACCCGGAAGTCACCGGCCCGGTCAACGTGAACTTCTTCGACGTGCCCTGGGACGCGGCGTTTATCGCCATCCTGAAGTCGCATCAGCTTGGCTATGACGTCGAGTACAACATCGTTCGCGTATCTTCGCTCGACCGGCTTGCGAACGAGGCCGAGGATCGCGCCCGCTTGCTACAGCAACAGGAGCTGGCGAGCCCCCTGGAGACCACCACCATCGGCCTGTCGTATGCCCAGGCCGACGAGCTCGCCAGGATCATCGAGACGCAGCTTTCCCAGCGTGGCGAGGTGATGGTCGATGTCCGCACCAATTCGCTGATTGTCAAGGACACGCCCCAGGTTCTAGGCGGTGTTGCCGAGCTCGTCGCCCAGCTCGACATCGCCGCACCGCAGGTACTGATCGAGTCCCGCATCGTCGAAACCACCAAGGAGTTCACCCGCGAGCTGGGCATCCAATGGGGATTCCGGGCCATCGCCGACCCGTTGCATGGCAACACGACCGGCCTCGTGTTCCCGAGCAGCTTCGCGGTTGAGGGTGTCAACAGCACCGCTCCGGGTTCCATCCAGGCGAGCGGGATCGGCGGTATTCCCTTTGCGGTCAACCTGCCGGCGCCCAACTCCACCTCCGGCCTGGCTCTGACGATGGGGAACATCCTCGACACCTTTCGCCTCGATGTCGCGCTTTCGGCCATGGAGGAAGAGGGCCGCGGAAAGGTCATCTCGTCCCCCAAGGTAACCGCGCAGAACAACATCCAAGCCTCGATCGAGAGCGGGCGCCGGATCCCGGTCCAGACGCTGATCGACAACACCGCCTCGATCACCTTCATCAACGCCAATCTGCGGCTTCAGGTCACGCCCCAGATCACCAAAGAGCGCACCATCATGCTCGACATCATTGTCGACAAGAGCGAGCCTGACTTCGGCAACACGGTCAACGGCATCCCGACGATCTTCACGCGTCGAGCCGAGACCAAGCTCCTGGTGCGGGATGGTGGCACCACGGTCATCGGCGGGATCTTTCAGATGAGCACCGTCGATGCCGAGCGCCGGGTGCCGTTCTTTCACCGCATCCCGCTGATCGGAAACCTGTTCAAGAGCAAGCAGACCAAGCAGACGAACAACGAGCTGCTGATCTTCATCACTCCGAGGATCCTGGAGCAGTGACCATGCGCCAACATTGGCATCACCAAGCGAGTTGGAAAACCATCAGCCTGTTGCTGGTTGCCGTTTCCCTCTTCGGTTGCACCGCCCCGGGGGGCATCGACAACACGCCGGCGCCGGTGATCCTCGTTGTCGGCAACATCTCGCAGCAGAGCGATCCCTTCGGCGACGTCATCACTAGCGGTGGGACGATCCCCGAGGACACCATCCAGGTCGAGTTCACCGCCCGCCTCAAGAACGGCCTCGACAACACTGCTCCGGTGCTCCAGGAGATCATCATCCAGCGCTACGAGGTGACGTTCGAACGTACCGACGGCGGAGTGGCGGTGCCGGCCGGGTTTCAGCGAGCTATCAATTTCCGCGTGCGGGTGACGGCAAACGACTCCCAAAGCGACATCATCACCACCGTGGACCTGGTCCTGGTGCCCTCCACCAGCAAGGCCCAACCGCCGATCTCCCACCTCGTCTCGCCCGGGTTCGAGCCCGATACCGGGTTCATCAACATCCAAGTCACTGCCACCATTCGCTTTTTCGGCCAAACGCTCGCCGGCGAAGCGATATCCGCAACGGCGAAGATCGGCGTGAATTTCGCGAACTTCGGCGACACCAACAGCTGAGGAAGACCATGGCCATCGACTCACGCGGATCGACAGTCTGGCGCACCCGCATGGGCATGGCGTTCGCTGCCGTCACCCTGATCGGCCTCCTGTTTGTCCAGGCCTGCGACACCACCACTCCGAGCTCGCCGAGCTCTGCCGGCGAGCTCACTGCACGCGACGCGATCACGAAGGTTGTTGCCCGATCACTCAGGCGGATGAAGGATGAGGAATGAACGTGTCACCCGGGACGTGGCACAAGATGTGCGACTCAAGTCCAAGCCGCCACAGTCGGTGTCCAGGTTCGACCACTCGTCATATCCACAGAGGCGATGGGAATGGGATCAAATTCCTCCACGCTGTGGGATAATCAGATGAGACACTGTTCGTTCGTTGATACAACCGCGAATCTCGCGGCATCTTGCGGCCTTAGGACCACGAGATGCGAGCGGAGCACTCAATAGATGACGATGAAGC
This sequence comes from Acidobacteriota bacterium, assembly GCA_022571615.1. GTDB lineage: Bacteria > Acidobacteriota > UBA890 > UBA890 > WLXD01 > JACZXM01. The sequence continues at coordinate 14,006 of JACZXM010000028.1, forward strand.
GTCTGCGATTCCAGGTCTAACGTGTAGGAATGGAC
>JACZXM010000436.1 GCA_022571615.1 Acidobacteriota bacterium
TGCCACGGGCTGCTAACGCTTGATGAGCTTGCCGCAGCCCGATTGCACGATCTGCTCGCCCGGGTCTTTGATCTGCGCCGGCAACTCCAGCACCTGGAGACGATCGAGCGGGATGTTGTCCAGATAAACGTACTTGCGGTCGGGCAACAGGCCGTCGTACGGGTTGTCCTGGTAGCTCAGCGGGTGGACTGCTTGCAGCTCGACGCCGCCGCCGTGGTCGGCGAGGAACATGCCGTATTGCTGTAGTGCCTCGGCGATGATGCGCTCGTAGGGACGCAGGCCGAGGCCATCCAACTCGAGCGTCGGGTCAAGCTGCAGCCGCGCCCCCTCGGGGATAGCATCGTTGCGCGAGGAGGTTCCATCGCTCTCGGTTGCCGGCGACACCGGGCCGCCCTTTTTGGGATAGTTGTAGCTGAACTGCAGGGCGTGCTCGATGCGACCGGCGGCCAGCTCCTCGGGCCAGATCATCCCGGCCGGAAGCGCGAACCCCGAGCCGCGGGCCGACAGTCCCTTGGGGAAGATGCCGTCGCCGTCGGTGCGCAGGCTGTTGCCCCAGCTCGCCTTCCAGCGCCCGCGCTTGTTCTTCTTTATTTGCCAGAAGTCGTACTCGCAACCGCTGTCGGTGTCGATGATCACCATGTGGGCGTCGTTCGCCGGGTCGGGGGCGGCGCCCGTCGGAATCGGCACTCCCTCGAACCAACGCGCCGGCGCCCAGCGAGCCTTCAGCCGGACTCGGTATCGGGGCGTATTGCGGTCGGCGAAGTAGACTGGAATCGTCCAACGCTTGAGCGCAATCAGAAATCCCTGCTTGCGGCCCACCTCGACCACACTATTGACCAACTGCGCCGATCGCGCGTCGATCTTCGCGCCTGCCGGGATCTTCTGGTTGAAGGGGCTGTCGGCGGCGTAGAGTCGGTCGACCGCGCCACGCTGTAGTCGCTGGCCCGCCGCGGCCCGGGTTACACCGTGGCCGGTGCCGATGACGAGCACCAACAACACGACTAGAGCCACCGGTGCGCGACCGATGAGGACGGTCCACATGCCCTTCGAAGCGACGCTGGGCGCCGGGGACAGCGAACGGCGGCTCGTGCTCCACGTGTGCACAGTACACCTCCGACGGTTGAAGGCGGGGTACGCGAAGGGACCGAACCATTGTACGTGGCCGGGTCGGGCCTGGCCAATATCAGGCGCGACTACTTGCGTTGCGCAAGTAGTCCGGCGTATCGTTATTTGCGTAACACAAGTAATGGAGCCCCCTTTCCGAGGTTGAAATGATGAGCAAGTTCGCTGGCGCTGAAGACTTCGTGCCGCTCCGTCCCGTCGAGTTCCAGGTCCTGTTGAGTCTCAGTCACGGGCCCCGTCATGGGTATCGCATTATCCAGGACGCGGAGGAACGCGGCGAGGGCCGCGCGGTTCCGGGACTCGCCACCCTCTACCGCGCGCTGCGACGCCTCGAAGCCAAGAAGCTGATCCGTCAATGGACCGACCCTTCCCCCGAAGACGAACGCCGGCGACCCTATGAGCTTTCGGAGCTAGGCAGAGAGGTCGCTCGACTCGAAAGCCGGCGCCTGGCCTCCCAACTGCGCTCCGCCGAAGAGGCCGCGTTGCTCGGTGAAGGAGCACCGCGATGAGCGCGCCGCGGTTTCTCTATGGCGCGTGTCGTCTGCTCTTGCGGACCTACCCCTTCGATTTCCGCCGGGCGGTAGGGGCCGCCCTATTGGCCGACTTCAGCGAGGGCTACAAGCAGTTGCGGCGCACCCGTGGCCTCGCCGGCGGCACGAGGTTCGCGCTGCGGCAGCTAGCTGATCTGCTGCGCAACGTTGGCAGCGAATGGCAATCCCCGAGCGGCGCGCGCGTGCCTATGGGAAGACAGGGTCTGCGCTCATGGCCGCGTGAGCTCGGCCAAGACCTACTGTTCGGCGTCCGTTCGCTGCGGCGGGACCCGGTGTTCGCCGGGACGGTGATCGTCGTGATCGGCCTTGGCATCGCGGCGGTTGTGACTGTGTACGGTATGGTCGACGCCATCCTGCTCGAGCCGATGCCCTACCCCGAGTCGGATCGAATCGTCTCGATCAGCGAGACCCACCGAGTGATTCAGCGCAAGTCCGTGGCCTACCCGAACTATGTCGACTGGCGCACTCGCAACAGCACTTTGGAAGACATCGCGGCGCGCACCTGGTGGACGGTCAACCTGACGGATGAAAGTAGCGCCCGCGCAGTCAGCGGTATGGGAGCCACGCCGAATCTCATGACCCTGCTGGGTGTGGAGCCGATCCGCGGACGCATGTTCACGCAGACCGAGGCCGACGAGCGCGGCCAGGTCGCCGTCGTCTCGGAGGGTTTCTGGCGGCAGAGCCTCGCTGCGGACCCGGCCGCTGTCGGCCGCGAACTGCGACTCGACGGCGACGCGTACACGATCGTCGGCGTTGTCCCCGAGCAGCACGAGTTTCCGCTCGCCGGCGCGGTGTTATGGGTGCCCCTGCAGACCGCCATCGGCGAGAACAGCGTCAACGACCGCACCAACCACCCGGGGATCGAAGCTTTCGCGAGATTGCGGGCAGGCGTATCGCTCGAGCTGGCGCAGGCGGATCTTGATCGCGTTGCCACCCAGCTCGCCGACGAGTACGCACGTTCCAACGCCGAGGCCGGGGTAACGATGCTTCCCTTGCATGCTCGAGTAACCCGCGGCTCCAGTGCCACGCTTTGGATCCTCTTCGGTGCCGTCGTGGCCGTATTACTCGGCGTGTGCGCGAACGTCGCCAGTTTGATGCTGGCGCGTGCCACCCGCAGGCACGGTGAAATCGCCGTACGTGCGGCGCTCGGCGCCAGCCGCGCACGACTGGCCCGCCAACTCCTCTCCGAGGGCGCCGTGCTGTCACTGACCGCCGGCGTCCGTGGGATA
>JACZXM010000437.1 GCA_022571615.1 Acidobacteriota bacterium
TTGCGGAGAGCCTCTTCGATTGCCTTCTGCACGAGCTTCAACTCGCGCAGCAACGCGTCGCGCCGGATGCCGGCGGCGCAACCGCGCGTGTACTCCCAGTCGGGGGCCTCGTCGCTCTCGAGCGTTAGCCGGGAGAGCAACTGATCGGCACCGTCGATGTCGCAGTGCTCCAGCAGGCGATCGGCGGGAATCGGGTCCTTGCCTGCGCCCCCGGCATTGGCGGTGGCAACGGCTTGCAGCAGACAGGCCACGCGCGCGTCCCGGATCGCGTCGGGGCCGCAGATCTTCTGCAGTCGCGGTAGCCAGCCCGGCTGCGCCAGCACCGCTCGCAGCAGATCGCGCTCCGCCAGCGGAACCTCGTCCAGCCCTGCCGTACCGGCCTCCAACGAGGGTCCCGGGCCACCAGGTGGCGTCGGATGCTGCCGCCGACGCCTTTTGAGCTCTGAGAAGCTGCGGGCGACCAGGTGCTCACCGATCTGCAGCGCTTCGGCGATGCGGCCGATCCACTCGGCCCGCTCGACCCGGTCCTGTACCTCTAGCACGAAGCCCAAGAGCCCGGCCAGCGCCTGCGCCTTGCCTCGCGGGCTACGCACGTCCTCGCGCTCGGAGGCCCGCTCCACCAGGAACGCAAGGGCCGGCAGCGAGCCCCGCAGCGCCCGCGCCAGCCCGGCGGCACCCTCGGCAACGAGAAACGAGTCCGGATCTTGCCCGGCGGGCAGGCACAACACGCTGACCTGGAATCCGGCCGCCAGGAAGATCCCCACCGTGCGCTCCGCGGCTGCGTTCCCGGCGGCGTCGCCATCGAAGCCGATGACCGCTTTGCGAACGTGCGACGAAAGCGCCTTGGCATGCTCGGCGGTGAAGCTCGTCCCCAACGGCGCCACCACATTGGCGAAGCCATGTTGGGCGCAGGCCAGCAGGTCGAGGTATCCCTCCACCAGCAAGGCGAATCCCGCCTCGCGCATGGCCTCCCTCGCTTCGCCGATCCCGTACAGGGTGCGGCTCTTGTGGAACGCCGCGGTTTCGGGGGAATTGAGGTACTTCGGCTCGCCCTGCGCCAGAATCCTGCCGCCGAACGCCAGCGGGCGCCCCCGTAGGTCGCGGATCGGAAACACGATCCGATCCCGCAACAGATCGTAGACTCCGCTGCCGCCGCTTCGTTGTTTGACCAGGCCGGCCGCCTCGAGCTCGAGGTCGTCGAACCCCCTTTTGCGCAGCGCCTGCTGCGTCGTCTCCCAACCCTCAGGGGCGTAGCCGAGCCCGAAGCGCGCGATCGTTTCGGTCCCCAGGCCGCGGCCCTGCAGATACTCTCGCGCCGCGACGCCCGCGGCGCCCGCGAGTTGCCCGACGTAGAACTCTTGCGCTGCGGCAAGCGCCGCCAGCAACCGCTCGCGGCGAACCCGCGACTCTTGCTCGGGTGCACGCCGTCCACGGGTCGGCTCCGGCACGGGCACGCCGGCGCGCTCGGCGATGCTACGCACCGCGTCGGCGAACCCGACTCCTTCGTATTGCTGCACGAACTTGAACACGTCGCCGCCTTCGCCGCAGCCGAAGCAGTACCACAATCCCTCGTCGTTGATCGTGAACGACGGGGTCTTCTCCCCGTGGAACGGGCACAGTCCGACCCATCGTGCGCCGCGCTTTTTGAGCGCGACGACCTCGCCGACGATCTGCACGCCATCGGCCGACCGTCGAACCTCGTCGATGAACGATCTGGGCCAGGACATCCGAGCTTCTATTCCCCCAACTTCACGATGGTTACCCCGCCACCGCCCTGCGCGGGTCCCGCCGCCGCAAACTCGACCACGCCGGCTCGATCCGCCAGCCAGGCGTGGATCGCATCGCGTAACCGCAAGCGGCCGTAGCCGTGGATCAAGCGAACGCTCAGTAGCTCGGCGAGCAGCGCATCGTCAAGGTACTTGTCGAGCACTGCCAGCGCTTCCTCCACCACCATGCCGTGCAGATCGATCTCCGGCTTCACATCGTAGCGCCGTTGGTATCGTGTGCCACCACCGCTTCGCTTGCCCGAGCGACCCGCAGGCGGCCCCTCACCGAGCGCCTGCACCTGGTCCCGGCGAACGATCATGCGCTTGCCCCCGATGTCGACCTCCAGACCCTCCGGGTCATCGCCCGGGTCCCAGCGTCTCATGAACCGCCCTGTGAGCCCGAACGGCAACACTCGCACGCGGTCACCCCGCCGCAACGGCGACGCCATGAACAGGCCGCTCTCCGAGCCCTCCCGCGGCGGCGTCGACGGCTGCTGTTCGGTCGAATCCATTCGCGGCGGCCCGGGCGCCACCGTATCGTGCACCTGGTGCTGCCGCCGCAACCGGCTCTTGAGCCGACGGATCGATCCTCCCTCTAGCCCACCGGTCACCGAGGACCATCGAGCCCTGCGGTCGGAGCGCGTCCGGGCACTCTCGGACGGCGCCTGGGCCTCGATTTTCTCGATGCGGTCGGCTCCCTCGCGCCGCAGCCGCTCGACCGCCTCGACGATGGCCTGGCGCCCGTCACGCTCGGTCCGTGTCCAGGCCCGCTGCCGCCGCTCCTCGGCCTGTTCGGAGCGCTCGATCGACGCCTCCAGCTGCTGTTCTCTTTCCTCCAGACCGTGCCGTTGAGCGCTCAGCTCATCGCTTTCCTGTTCCAGCCGCCGGATCATTTCGTCTAGCTCCACCGCCTCCGATTGCAGCAGTCCCCTCGCCCGGTCGATCAGTGCCCCATCCAGGCCCAGACCACGCGCGATGTCGAGCGCGTTGCTTCGCCCCGGCCGCCCAACACGGATCCGGTAGGTGGGGGCCAGGGTGTCGGGATCGAACTCCATCGCCGCGTTCACCGCTGCCTCGTGCCCGTGGGCGAACGACTTGAGGGCATCGTGGTGGGTGGAAACCAGCACCGTCG
>JACZXM010000438.1 GCA_022571615.1 Acidobacteriota bacterium
CGTATCTCGGCAATGAGCTGCAGCGAGTTCGGTCGCCCATGTCGCTCGCATGGGCGATGATAGGACTGTCAGCCCTTAACGCATGTCCCAGCGACGCTCAAGACCGACTCGACCGCTGCGGTGCCCGTAGCGTGCAGTCTCAGCCCAACGCGCTCCATGACGCCCTGCTGCTCCTGGCGGATGCTCGCTGGAACCCGGCTGCCGTCACAACTACCAGTGGAAAGCGCACCGTCAATGGCTGACTCCGTCGATTCGTACGATTCTAAGGCTCCGACTTTTACCCGGCGAGAGGTGCTCGGCGTTGGGGGGGCGATATTGCTGGGCGGCGGCATCGCAGCCGAACTGGAAAGCACCGTGGTGGTGACCAACAGCACCCTGTGGGCGGACACGGCCGAGAGCGGTGCGGAGATCTCGCTCATCGGCTGGCCGGCAGCGACACTGGCGGTCAGCCCGTGGCATTGCCCCAGTCATAGAAACCGCGCCCCGACTTCTTGCCGAGCTTTCCCGCCGCCACCAGTTCACGCAGGATGCCGGGCGGCTCGAAGGCGTCGGAGCCGAGCTGCTCGTGCAGGTACTCGGCAATGGCGAGCCGCACGTCGAGGCCCACCAGGTCGGTGAGCCTGAGCGGGCCCATCGGGTGCCGGTAGCCGAGCTCCATGGCGGTGTCGATATCGGCAGCGCTGGCCACACCTTGCTCGAGCATGCGCATGGCCTCCAGCCCCAGCAGAACGCCGAGCCGGCTGGTGGCGAAGCCGGGAGAGTCCTTGACCACGATGCTCCTCTTGCCCATCGCCTCGCCAACCGAACGCACGGTCGAGAGCGTCTCGTCGGAGGTGCGTTCGTGCACGACGATCTCGAGCAGCTTCATGATGTGCACCGGGTTGAAGAAGTGCATCCCTACAAAACGCTCCGGGTGGCGCATCCCCTCGGCGATGGCGGTGATGCTCAAGGAGCTGGTATTGGTGGCATGAATGCAGCCGTCGTGGGCGTGGGTGTCGACCTTGGCGAAGACCTCCCGTTTGAGCTCCATGCTCTCCGGAACCGCCTCGATCACCAGGTCGGCCCGGCTCACCGCGGCGGCTAGATCCGCGCTTGCCGATAGCTTGTCCAAGGTCGCCGCCTTTCTGGAGGCGTCGAGCTTGCCGCGCGCGATCCCGCTCTCGAGGTTCTCGGCAACGCGCGCCAGCGCGGCATCCGCCAGCGTGATCTCGATGTCGTAGAGCGTGGTTTGAAAGCCCGCCTGGGCGGCGACCTGGGCGATGCCATGGCCCATGGTGCCCGCTCCCACCACGGTGACGTGCTCGATCTGCATGTTGACCTCGGTCTGCGTAACGGTCGGATTGGAGTACCAAGAGACAGTGGCCGGCCCAGCACCTGCGCTCGGGGCCCGATGCACAACCAGTGGAGGAAATGATAGGCTCTGCGCCCGTCGGCGGCCTCCCGCACAGGTGATGCCGCCCAGCATGGCCAGGGTTCCCGTCATCTCCTCGCTGCGAGGAGAGTGCAAACGGAGATTGCATTGAGCACGGTGATTGCCGAAAAGCAGTTCTTCGGGCACCCCCGTGGGCTGTCGACGCTGTTCTTTACCGAGATGTGGGAGCGCTTCAGCTACTACGGTATGCGTGGGCTGCTGCTCCTGTACATGACCGATCTTGCCCGTGGCGGAATGGGACTGAATACCAGTACCGCGGCGGCGATCTATGGTCTGTACACCTTCGCCGTGTATGCCGTGGCGCTGCCGGGTGGGTGGATCGCCGACCGCATCGTCGGCCAGCGCAAGGCGGTGCTGTACGGTGGCATTATCATCGCGCTGGGCCACTTCACGATGGCGGTCCCGACGGAGGTCACCTTCTTTCTCGGCCTCTTCTTGATCGTCCTCGGAACCGGGTTGCTCAAGCCCAACGTCAGTGCCATCGTCGCCGACCTATACCCGGAAGGCGGCGCCCGGCGCGACGCCGGCTTCTCGGTCTTTTACATGGGGATCAACATAGGTGCGGTGATCGGCCCGACGATCTGCTCGTTCCTCGGCGAGGGGATCAACTGGCACCTCGGATTCTCCGCCGCAGGGATCGGCATGACGGCGGGGATCATTCAATACGTCGTCGGGCAGAAGCACATGGAAGGCTGCGGCGAACTAACCGAGGAGTGCAAGAGCCCCGCCGCACGCGCGAAGGCAAAGGGGCAGCTGGTGAAGGGGATCGGGTTCACCATCGGCCTCATCATCCTGATCGCGGGCCTCAATGCCGGCGGCATTCTGCCGCTCACGCTGGTCGGGTTCGCGCAGGCCACGGGACTCATCGTGGTGGTGCTGGCGTTGCTGTACTTCACCTACGTGATCCTGTTCGTGTGCCGCGACGAGCTGGAGAAGAAGCGGGTGCTGATGATCGCCCTGCTGTTTGTCGGGGCGGCGATGTTCTGGTCGGGTTTTGAGCAGGCGGGCTCGTCGATGAACCTGTTCGCTCGAGATTTCACCGATCGGACGCTCGGCGGATGGTGGCCAGCCGTTGCCGATCCGGTGCTCGGCCTGTTGAGCGGGCTGATCGGGCTGTTCGGGTGGACGATGAGTACGCACAGTCCGGAGATCCCGGCCTCGCTGCTCCAGAACATCAATCCCACCTTCATCATCATCTTGGCCCCCGTGGCCGGGGTGCTGTGGGTGAAGCTCGGGTCGCGAAACCCGTCGATTCCGGTCAAGTTCGCGCTCGGCCTGATGTTGCTCGGTGTCGGCTTCCTGGTGCTGGCCTGGGGCTCGCAGTATGTCGATGAGACCAAGGTGGGCGTCGGGTGGCTGGTAGCGACCTATTTCTTCCATACGGTCGGCGAGCTGTGTTTGAGCCCGGTGGGCCTGAGCTCCGTGACCAAGCTATCGCCTGACCGACTCGTGGGCCAGATGA
>JACZXM010000029.1 GCA_022571615.1 Acidobacteriota bacterium
CCTCGTCGCTCCTTGCCCTCAGCCGTAACTCCCGCTTGCCAGACCCATCACACTTCCACCACGGCCTGCTACCGGCAGTGGGGGAACGATGATCCATGCTGCGGTGGCGCGTCGCTATGCCAAGGCGCTGCTGGGTGCAGTAGCCGAAATGAACAGGCCTGCTCAGGGCGCCGAGCAGGTGGCGCTGGACCTGGAGGCTATCGCCGCAACGGTGGGCCGGTTCAACGAGCTCGAGCTGCTGCTGCTCAACCCGGCGGTCGAAGCGGACGACAAGGCCGCGGTGCTGGTGGAAATCGGCGTGAGACGGGGCATGGGCAGCGTAACGCAGCGGTTCATCCGGGTCCTGGCAGAACGCGAGCGCCTGGATCATCTCCAGGCGGTCGCCGAGGCGTTCCGGGCCCTGGCCAACGAGCAGGAGGGAGTGATCAACGCCGAGATCACCTCACCGCAAGAACTTGACGACAACGACATTGCCGCCCTGCGGGCCAAGCTCGGCGAAGCGACGGGCCAACAGGTGCGGCTGACCATCAAGACCGATCCCGAGCTGCTCGGCGGCCTCGTGACCAGGATCGGCGACGTGATCTACGACGGAAGCCTACGGTATCAACTGGACCGCCTGCGCGGCCAGATGATCGAAGGCTGAGAGCGAAGCGAGAAGGGTTCCATGGACATCAAGGCGGAAGAAATCTCAAGCATCATCCAGCAACAGATCACCGGCTATGAGGCCGAGATCGAGGTCCAGGAGGTTGGCACCGTCATCGCGCTCGGCGACGGCATCGCGCGAATCTACGGTCTCAAGAGCTGCATGTCGCAGGAGTTGCTGGCGTTTCCCAACGGCGTACAGGGCATCGCCCTGAACCTCGAAGAGGACAGCGTCGGCGCCGTCGTTCTGGGCGAGATGACGCTCATCAAGGAAGGTGACACGGTCAAGCGGACCGGACGCGTCGTGCAGGTGCAGGTTGGCGAGGGACTGATCGGGCGGGTCATCAACCCGCTGGGAATCCCGCTCGACGGAAAGGGGCCGGTGGATACCGACGAGAGCGGCCCGATGGAGCGCCTGGCGCCCGGAATCATCGCGCGGCAACCGGTGAGCGAGCCGCTGCAGACCGGCATCAAGTCGATCGACTCGATGATCCCGATCGGCCGCGGGCAGCGCGAGCTGATCATCGGCGATCGTCAGACCGGCAAGACGGCCATCGCCGTCGACACGATCATCAACCAGAAGGGGCAGGACGTCACCTGCATCTACGTCGCCATCGGGCAGAAAGAGTCGACGGTCGCGCAGATCGTCAAGCGGCTCCAAGACCACGGGGCAATGGAGTACACCATCGTGGTCGACGCCTCGGCAAGCAATCCGGCGCCGATGCGATGGATGGCGCCGTATGCTGGCTGCGCCATCGGCGAGTTCTTTCGGGACCGCGGCCAGCACGCCCTGATCATCTACGACGACCTGTCCAAGCACGCCGATGCGTACCGCGAGATGTCGCTGCTTCTGCGCCGGCCGCCGGGGCGCGAGGCGTTCCCGGGCGATGTCTTCTACCTGCACTCGCGGCTGCTCGAGCGCGCCGCAAAGCTCAGCGACGAGCAGGGCGCAGGTAGCCTCACCGCGCTGCCGATCATCGAGACCAAGGCAGGCGACGTCTCGGCGTACATTCCGACCAACGTCATCTCGATTACCGATGGACAGATCTTCCTGGAGACCGATCTGTTCCACAAGAACATCCGCCCGGCGGTAAACGCCGGCCTGTCGGTGTCGCGCGTCGGCGGTGCCGCACAGATCAAAGCAATGAAGCAGGTCGCGGGCTCGCTGCGGCTCGACCTGGCGCAGTATCGAGAGCTTGCGGCGTTCGCACAGTTCGGGTCTGACCTCGATGACGCCACCCAGCGGCAACTAGCCCGTGGACAGCGGCTCACCGAGGTCCTCAAGCAGGACCAGTACCAACCGCTGCGCGTGGCCAAGCAGGTGGTGACGATCTGGGCCGGCAGCAACGGCTTTTTCGATGACCTCGCGGTGAGTCAGGTGCGTCCCTTCGAGCTCGGCCTGTACGAGCACATCGAGGTCAACGACCCGGCCTTGTGGGATGACATCGAGGCTGCCGGCAAGCTCGATGACGAGATGATCGAGCGCATGCGCGGCAACGTCAAGGGACACCTCGAGAACTTCACTGCGGCTGCCGATGAGCAGGCCGGAACCGCGGTCGCCGGGTAGAACGATGGCCACCCTGCTGGAGCTCCGCCGCCGCGTGCGGTCGGTCAAGAACATCCGCCAGATCACCCGCGCTATGAAGCTGGTGGCGGGAGCGAAGCTGCGCCGTGCGCAGGAGGCGATGCTCGCGGCGCGGCCCTACAGCGACAAGATGTGGGAGGTGCTGGGGGATCTGGCCCACGCGGTCGAGGGCCAGGTGCAGCACCCGCTGTTGCAGGAGCGTCCCGAGAAACGAATCACCGCGGTGGTGATTACCTCCGATCGCGGCCTGTGCGGAGCGTTCAACAGCAACGTGCTCAAGTACACGCACCGGGCACTCGCGGTGTGGGGCGAGCATGAGGTAAGGGTCGTCACCGTCGGGAGCAAGGGCTGGGACCACTTCCGTCGCCGGAGTTGGCCCGTCGACAAGGCTGACGACGAGTTGCTCAAGCAGCTGTCCTTCCCCCGCGCGGCCGCCGCGGCCCAGTACCTGGTCGACGAGTTCGTCGCCGGTCGGACAGATTCCGTGTATCTGATCTACAACGAGTTCGTCTCTGCGTTGCGTCAGAATCTGGTGGTCGAGCCGCTCTTGCCGATTCGTGAACTGCCATACGGCACGGCGGAGGGACACACCTTCCGCCAGGCCGCCAGAGCCTATGCCGAGGCCCGCACCGGAGGCCAAGCGCCGGGTGGCTTCGGTGCCATCGGCGCGGTGGCCACCGAGCTTGGCGAGTCCCAGGAACAAGAGCGGCAGTTCGTTGCCGCCCACCCCACCCCGGTGGAGATCGTCGAGTACATCTTCGAGCCCAGCGCGCAAGCGATCATCAACGAGCTGTTGCCCCGATTCGTGGAGGCCCAGCTCTACCAGGCCCTGCTCGAGTCCAGTGCGGCGGAGCACGCGGCGCGCATGGTGGCGATGGACAACGCCACCAAGAACGCCGAGGAATTGATCGCGGACCTGACACTGACCATGAACAAGCTTCGCCAGGAGGCGATCACCACCGAGATTCTCGAGGTGGTCGGCGGCGCCGAAGCCCTGCGCTGAAGCCCGCCGGATTGGAACAGGAGTTATCGATGAGCGAGACGTTGCAGGGCCAGGCCGGTCGCGTCATCCGGATCGTCGGCCCGGCCGTCGATGTGGAGTTCGACGAAGGCCACCTGCCGCCGATTTATCAAGCGCTGCGGGTTCAAGACGATGGCGAGCTGTCCACCGAGCCCATTGACGTGGTGGTCGAGGTGGCACAGCATCTGGGCGAGAACCGCGTCCGGTGCATCTCCATGGCCAGCACGGACGGCATGGTTCGCGGCATGAAAGCGATCGACACCGGCGGCCCGATCACCACGCCGGTGGGCGACGCGACGCTGGGCCGAATCCTCAACGTCATCGGTGAGCCGATCGACGAGAAAGGACCCATCGAGGCAAAGGAGCGCTGGCCGATCCATCGCCACGCACCGGGCTTCGACGAGCAACTTACGACCACCGAGCAGTTCGAGACCGGGATCAAGGTGGTGGACTTGCTGGTGCCGTTCAAACGAGGCGGCAAGATCGGCTTCTTCGGCGGCGCCGGCGTCGGCAAGACCGTGCTGATCATGGAGTTGATCAACAACGTCGCCAAACAGCATGGCGGGTACTCGGTATTCGCCGGCGTTGGCGAGCGCACCCGCGAGGGTAACGACCTGTACCTGGAGATGACCGAATCGGGCGTCATCGCCAACACCGCGCTCATCTACGGGCAGATGACGGAGCCGCCCGGGGCTCGTCTGCGCGTCGGCCTCACCGGGGTCACGGTGGCGGAGTATTTCCGTGACCAGGGTCAGGACGTGCTGCTGTTCATCGACAACATCTTCCGCTTCACGCAGGCCGGCTCGGAGGTTTCCGCACTGCTCGGGCGCATGCCGTCCGCGGTCGGTTACCAGCCGAACTTGGCGAGCGAGCTCGGTGAGCTGCAGGAACGGATCACCGCCACGAAGACCGGATCGATCACATCGGTTCAGGCGATCTACGTGCCGGCTGATGACCTCACCGACCCGGCGCCGGCGACGACCTTCGCGCATTTGGACGCCAGCGTCACGCTGTCGCGACCACTGACCGAGATCGGCATCTACCCGGCGGTGGATCCGCTTGACTCCAACTCGCAGCTGGTCGACCCCAAGGTAATTGGTCAGGAACACTACGATGTGGCGAGTAAGGTGAAGTTCCTCCTGCAGCAGTATCGCGACCTGCAGGACATCATCGCGATTTTGGGGATGGAGGAGCTGTCGGAGGAGCAGCGCATCGTTGTCGGCCGCGCGCGCCGGCTGCAACGATTCCTGTCACAGCCGTTCTTCGTCGCCGAGGTCTTCACCGGGAACGCCGGCAAGTACGTACAGCTGGAGGATACCGTGCGCGGGTTCAGGGAAATCCTCGAGGGCCAGCACGACGATCTGCCGGAGGCCGCATTCCACATGGTCGGCACCATCGAGGACGCCCGCGAGAAGGGTGAGCGGATGAAGTCAAAAGTCGAGGCCGCTGTCGCGGTTAGCTGAGCCGATGCCAGAGAGTTTTCGCCTACACGTGGTGAGTCCGTCGGGAGAGGTTCTCGACCGACAAGTTGTGGAGGTCACGGCGCCGGGCCTGGAGGGTCAGTTCGGCATCCTGCCGCGGCATGCTCGCTACATGACGGTACTCGGGGTCGGCGAGCTACACTACGTCGATGCCGACGGCGGAGAGGGTTTGCTCGTGGTGGCCGGGGGCTTTGCCGAGGTTTCGCCGCAAGGGGTCAACGTCCTGGCCCAAACCGCCGAGGACGCCGAGCAAATCGACGTGGCGCGTGCCGAGGCAGCGCTGCAGCGCGCCGAGGCCCGGCTGGCGTCGCCGGATGAGGGAACCGACGTGGCGCGCGCGGCAATCGCGCTGGCGCGCTCGCGCACCCGGTTGCAAGTTGCGAAGGCGCGCGGTATCAAGCCCATGCGCACCGGGATCAAGACGGTCCAGATGCCGATCCCGGGCGAGCAGTCGGGGGACGAAGTACCAACGGGAGGACCAGCGGATGAAACCGATTAGCGCGCTCATGGTCGCGGCGGCACTAGTAGCGGGAGGTGTCGCTTGTGCCGGGAGTCCCGACGTCAAGTTTGGCGCTATCGTTTCGCTGCAGGGGGTCGGCGCCGCGTACGGCAACTCGATCAAGAACGGCATCGAGCTCGCGGTTGAGGAGATCAATGCCGCGGGCGGCATCCACTTCAAAGACAGCGACGTGACAAAACAGATCACCCTGATGTTGCGCGACACGGAGAGCGACCCGATCGTCGCTACACAGCACGCCCGAGAGCTCATCGACGCCGGCGCCCACGCGGTAATCGGCTCCGACGTCAGCGATGTTACGTTGGCCATCGCACCGATCTTCGAGGAAGCGGAGATCGTTCTGTTGTCGCCGTCGTCCTCGAGCCCGAAGCTGACGCGCGCGGGGGACTTCATTTTTCGTAATTTCCCCAGCGACGAGCTCGAGGCGCTCAATACCGCCGACTACATCTACAACAAGCGTGGCCTACGCCAGGCGGCAATCATAGCCAACCAGAACGAGTTCGGAATCGGCATCAAGAACGCGTTCATCGAGCGCTTCCGACAGCTTGGCGGTCGCGTGGTCGGGCAGACGACCTATCCACCCGACGCCACCGAGTTTGGTTCGCAGGTGGCTGAGATCATGCTCCTGGAAGTACCGGCGATCTACATCGCTGGCTACACCCGCGACACAGCGGCGGTGGTCAAGGCGCTGCGCGACGCGGGCGAGGACGCCGAACTGTTCGCCACCGGGGCAATGCTGACCGAAGAGCTCGACGCCGATGGCAAGGTCGCCGTGGAAGGGCTCTACTATCCGCTGGCGTCCTTCGATCCCGACAGCGAGGCACCGCACGTGCGGGCGTTCGTTGAGGCTTACCGCAGCAAGTACGGGTTCGAGCCGGACACCTATGCCGGGCACGGCTACGACGCCGTCATGATGCTGGCGCAAGCGGTCCAGGAGGCAGGCCTCGATCACCAGGAGATCCGCTTCTACCTCAACAGCATGAACCCGTACGATGGCGTCACCGGATTGACCGACTTCGATGACAACGGAGACGTGCGCAAGTTCCACCGCATGCACGTTGTTCGCGGCGGCGTGGGGGTTCCGGTCGACCGTGCCGGGGCCGTACCGGAGAGCGCGCAGCAGAGATAGCGGTAGGCCCGGTGGTCATGCGAACGGCGGCACGCACCGCCAGGCGAGGCGGCCGGTACCCACAGCGCTGGCACCGTTAGCAACCATGTGGCATTCGTTGATCAGGCTGGCCCAGCACCGAGTCTTGATCGAGACGCTCGTGGTCCGTGAGCTCAAGGCCCGATACCGCGGCACGGTGCTCGGTTTCCTGTGGACCTTCATTCACCCGCTGATGCTGCTGGGGGTGTACACGTTCGTCTTCATGTTCGTGTTCAAGCCCGCGCGGGGCGACAACGTCGACCCGTACGCCCTGTACCTGTTCTGCGGTCTGTTGCCATGGACGTGGTTCGCCTCGTCGCTTTCTGAAGGCGCCAACTCTCTGGTTGCCAACGGCAACCTGATCAAGAAGATCATCTTCCCAGCCGAGGTGCTGCCGGTGGTGGCGGTGCTCTCGAACGGGGTGAACTTCCTGCTCGGCCTGCCCATCTACCTGGGGTTCTGGCTCGCCTTCAGACCCGAGGGGATTTCAGTTCACATCCTGTTGTTGCCGATCGTCCTGCTCATCCAGGTGGTCTTGAGTCTTGGCCTGGTGATGTTCCTGTCGGCGTTGACGGTTCACTATCGAGATGTCCGCGACCTGCTGGCGAACGTTCTGACCCTATGGTTCTTCGGCTCGCCGATCATCTACCCGCTGGATCTGATCGCCCATCCAACCGCGCGCGCGGTTCTGGAGTTCAACCCGATGACCCACATCATCGAGGGCTACCATGCCACGATCTTCGTCGGTGAGCTCATCCACTGGAAACGACTCGGCGTGACCGGGATTCTGGCCCTGTTGGTGTTGGTTGCCGGCTACTACTTCTTCGATCGGCTGCGCGATTCTTTCGCGGAGGAGGTCTGAGATGGACGGCAACCAGCGGCCGAACCAGGTGCAGGGACAGGACGTGGGTTCCCCACCGGCGATCCGCATGGTCGACGTGACCAAGCAATACCGGCGTGTCGCCCAATCGCATAAGTTCCTGACCCTCAAGAGCGCCTTCGTCGGCGGCAACATCTTCAAGCTGCTGCGGCCGGACGAAGTGTTTACGGCGCTGGAGGGCATCAGCATCGACGTGGCGCGGGGCGAGACATTCGGTGTCATCGGGGCCAACGGTGCCGGCAAGAGCACCTTGATGAAGATCATCGCCGGGATCACCAAGGCCACCACTGGAGAGGTCGAAGTCCGGGGCAAGATCTCCGCGCTCATCGAGCTCGGCGCAGGGTTTCATCCGGAGATCTCGGGACGCGAGAATGTCTATATCAACGCCATCATGCTCGGCCTGACGCGCAAGCAGGTCGAGGAGCGGTTCGATGACATCGTTGCCTTCGCCGAGCTCGAGGAGTTCATCGATGCCCCGGTGAAGCACTACTCGTCAGGAATGTACATGCGGCTGGGTTTCTCGGTCGCCATCCACGTCGACCCGGACGTGCTGGTGATCGACGAAGTGCTGGCCGTGGGCGATGAGAGCTTCGTGCACAAGTGTCTGGACAAGATCGGCGAGTTCAAGCGCCGGGGCAAGACGATCTTGTTGGTGACCCACGGCATGGAGACGGTTCGCCGGCTCTGCGATCGAGCGGCATGGATCAACCAGGGAAAGGTGCAAGCGATCGGGGATCCGCCTCGCGTGATCGATAGCTATCTGGAGTGGGTGGCGGGGCAAGAAGAGGAGGAGATGTCGCGCCTGGAGCGCGATCGCGTCTCGGGGCTGGGGCAGGGGGTGGACCGATCGAGTAAACAGCCGCCCGACGAGCTCGGGATGCAGGGAGGCGAGGATGCGTCAGTCAACGCGCCTTACGAGGTCGGTCGCTGGGGCAGCGGCGAGGCGACGATCGACACCGTGCGCCTTCTCGACGCCGTGGGCGCACCGCGGCACGTGTTCACCACTGGCGAACCGGTGACGATCGAGATCGGCTTCTCGCTCGCCAAGGTGCTGGAGGACTTCGTATTCGGGATCGGGGTGTTCAGTGCCGACGGGGTTTCGTGCTACGGCACCAACACCGATATCGAGCGCTTCGAGCCCGCGGTTCTCGAGGGCAGCGGAGTGGCACGGATTCAGATACCGGCGATGAACCTGGTGCCGGGAACCTACTATCTGGACGTGGCAATTCACCGCAGGGACGGACAACCGTACGACTACCACCGAGGGCTCTACAGCTTCCGTCTCCACTCGCCCTTCGGCGATGTCGGCGTCGCGCGGCTACCGCACCGCTGGTCGTTCGAGGGCGGGGTGCGATGGAAGCGCGAAGGCGGAATCCCGCTCGATGCCGGGAGTTCGGGGGAGCCCCTCGGATGAAGGGCTCGGACTCCGTGATGGCACTCGAGGCCGTCGGCCGGGCGCTCGCACTCCGGCGCCAGCACGGGGAGCGCGTGGTGCTGACCAACGGCTGCTTCGATCTGTTGCACCCGGGGCACCTGGATATCCTGCGGCAGGCGCGCGAGCAGGGCGATTGTCTGGTCGTTGCGGTCAATACCGACGAGTCCGTGCGGAGGCTCAAGGGGGCCGGGCGGCCGGTGACGCTGCTGGCGGAGAGGATGGAGCTGCTGGCCGCAGTGCGCTGGGTCGACTATGTCGTTTCCTTCGACGAGGAGACACCGATCGAGGTCGTTCGCGAGCTGCAGCCGGAGGTCTACGCCAAGGGCGCCGATTGGCGGTCGCGGCCGCTGATCGAGGCAGACCTGGCGCGGGAGCTCGGCGGAGAGGTCATCTTTCTTGATCTGCTGCCCGGCTACTCGACCACACAGATCATCGATCGGATTCGCGCGACACACGGATGCTGAAAACCGTACTGTCGACCCTGCGCCAGCGAGAGTCCCTTGCCGAGGTACTCGCGGCAATCGATGCACGGAGCCCCGTGCATCTGGAGGGGCTGGCGGGTAGCCATCTGGCCGCGGTGCTCTGCCTGCTACAAGAGCAGGCGGGCCGACCGCTAGCGCTTGTCGTGCCGGCCGACATCGACCTGGAAGCGATGCTGCTGGACCTGCGCGCATTCCATGGCCCCGGCGCCGATGCGGTGGTGGCATTCCCTCCGTTAGAGGTAAACCCCTACGGCAGCGTGCCCCCGCACGACGACATTGTCCGCGAGCGCTTGCAGACACTCGACCGCTGTCTGCGCGAGCGCGTCGACATCCTGCTGGCCCCGATCCGGTGCTGGATCGAGCGGCTGCAGGCCCCGGAGCAGTTCCGTGCCCGGTCGATGCGGCTGCGTACCGGAGCGCAGCTGGCGCCTGAGACCGTCGTCGAGGCGCTGGTGGAGGCCGGGTACCGCCGCGTCTCGCTGGTCGAGGAACTCGGCGAGTTCGCCGTGCGCGGAGGAATTCTGGACGTGTTCCCACCCACCCGCGAGCATCCGGTGCGACTGGAGTTCTTCGGCGACGAGATCGACTCGGTGCGCGAGTTCAATCCCCGCGACCAGCGCTCGATGCGGACCATCGATCAGATCGAGCTTCCACCAGCAACCGCGCGAGCGGCCGATCATCCGGTTGCGCTGAAGGCCGAACGCCCGCTGCTGCAGGCGTCGTTGGCCGACTACGTGGAGGACCCGCTGTGGGTGGAGATCGAGCCCGACATCCTGGCGCGCAATGCCGACAAGTGGGGCGAGTACCTCGATGAGCACTACCACCAAGCGCTCGCCGCCGGGGACGGCGCCCCGGTTCCAGAGAGCCTGGTGCACACGATGCAATATGGGATCCGCCGCGAGGCGCCGCCGGCGCGAGGGCGGGTCAGTATCGTCGAGCTCGCCAGCGGACTCGGCCAGGCGACACGCCTGTTGGCGCAACCGGCGCCGGTGCATCGAGGCCGGCTGGCAGAGCTGGCGCAGGAGCTCGAGCGTGATCTGGATGCCGGGGAGCGTGTGGTCTTCGTGCTCGGCCGTCGGGGCAAGGCCGAGCGGCTCGCCGAGATCCTGGAAGGCTACGGCATTAACACGACGTTGGTACTGGAGCCGACCGCCGGGCAGGAGCGCGAGCCATTGCCACCCGGCATCTGCTGGGTGACATGTGGCGAGCTCTCCGCCGGGTTCAGGGTTCCCGATCTGAAGCTGTGGGTGGCGGGCGATGTCGAGGTCTTCGGGCGGGTACGCCCGCCGAGTCGTCGCCGGCGGTTTCACGGCGACGCCTTCCAGGGGGATTTCCGCGATCTATCCGCCGGCGATCCCGTCATCCATGAGGATCACGGGATCGGCCGTTTTGTCGGGGTCAAGACGCTCGAGGTCGGAGGCTCGGCCAAGGAGTTCATGGAGATCGAGTACCGCGGTGCCGACCGCCTCTATCTGCCGCTCGATCAGCTGTACCTGGTGCAGAAGTTCCGGGCTGGAGAAGAGGCGCGACCGCGGGTCGACAAGCTGGGAGGCACCAGTTGGTCGAAGGTGAAGAGCCGGGTCCGCAAGTCGCTGCGAGACATGGCAGCCGGCCTGCTGGAGCTCTACGCGGCACGGAAAGCGGCCCGCGGCTACGCCTTCGGCCCCGACACGGCCTGGCAGCGGGAGCTCGAGGAGGGCTTCGAGTTCGAAGAGACGCCGGACCAACTGTCTACTATCCAGGAGGTCAAGGCCGACATGGAGTCCACAGCGGTCATGGATCGACTGCTGTGCGGTGATGTGGGCTACGGAAAGACCGAGGTGGCAATGCGCGCCGCGTTCAAGGCGGTGCTCGATGGCAAACAAGTAGCGTTCCTGGCGCCAACCACGGTGCTCGCACACCAGCACGCGCGGACGCTCGAGCAGCGCTTTGCAGGGTTTCCGGTGAAGGTGGAGCTTCTATCGCGGTTTCGTACCGGCGCCCAGATGCGAGCCGCCGTGAAGGGCATCCGAGACGGACGCGTAGACATCGCGGTCGGCACCCATCGGCTGCTCTCTCGCGACATCCAATTCAAGGACCTCGGACTGCTGATCGTCGACGAAGAGCAACGCTTCGGAGTCGGCCAGAAAGAGAGGCTCAAGGCGCTCAAGCGCGAGGTAGATGTGCTGGCGATGACGGCCACGCCGATCCCGCGCACGCTGCAGATGTCGCTACTTGGAGTTCGCGACCTCAGCATCATCGAGACCCCGCCCAAGGATCGCTATGCCATCGCCACCCACATCATCGGCTGGGACCGGAACATCATCGCCACCGCCATCCACGAGGAGCTCAGCCGAGGAGGCCAGGTCTTCTTCCTGCACAACCGGATCGAGTCGATCTACCGTGTCACCCGCATGCTCCAGGAGTTGGTGCCGGAAGCGGCGTGCCGAGTGGCGCACGGCCGGCTCGCCAAGGGCGAGCTCGAGCGGGTGATGCTGGATTTCGTCGAGGGAGCCGCCGACGTCCTGGTCACCACGACGATCATCGAGAACGGCCTCGATATCCCGCGCGCCAACACCATCATCATCAACCGCGCGGATCGCCTCGGGCTGGCGCAGTTGTACCAGCTGCGCGGGCGCGTCGGCCGCTCGACGCTGCGAGCCTACGCCTACCTGATCGTGCCGCCGGTCGAAACCCTGGAGCCGGTGGTCAAGAAGCGACTGCGTGCGATCCAGGAGTTCTCTGACCTCGGATCCGGCTTCCGGTTAGCGGCAATGGACCTCGAGATCCGCGGAGCGGGGTCGTTGCTGGGAGAACGCCAGCACGGTCATATCGCCGCGGTCGGGTTCGAGATGTATGCCCGGCTGCTGGAGGAAGCGGTTCATGAGCTCAAGGGCGAGCCGCCACCGAGCGAGGCGCGGGCGCAGCTGAGCCTGGGCGTGGATCTGCAACTGCCGGTCGCCTACATCGAGGATCCGGTGCAGCGGCTGATGATCAGCAAGCGTCTGGCGTCGGCGCGCAGCGAAGCCCAGCTCGATGGGCTGCAGGCAGAGCTGCGGGATCGCTACGGCCCGCTGCCGACGGCGGTCGATCAACTCTTCGCCTATGCCTCGCTGCGGTTGACGGCCGAGGCGATGGGGATCACCAGCCTCGAGCGGCAAGGTACCAAGGTGGGGCTACGTTTTTCCGAGAATCACTCGATCGACATGCAGCGGTTGCTCTCGCGCGTCGGCTCGCGTTCGGAGTGGAGCCTGACGCCACCGGACCGGCTGGTCGTCGACACCGGGCCGCTGCCTCCTGCGGAGCTGGTCGAAGCGGTTCGATCGGTCCTCGAGTCGTTGAACCAGTAGCCGTGCCGGCCTGCGCGGGGGGACGGGGGGACTACCAACTCCACCGCAGGAGACACCATCAGAGGATGAAGGGGCCGGGGCCGGCGTGGTAGCCTGAGCAATTGCGAATATACGCGCGGACGGCGAGATTCAGCCCGGTATGACTGCCACTTGCCCGTCGGCGGAGCGGCGGGCTCCATGGGCACGGAGCGGGGGCTCCCCAACGTCCTTCTGAATAATGACCAAGCAACGAACAGATACAGGCCGGCTCTGTGCCATCGCGGGGATCGTGGCTCTGGGCACGGTCGTGCCCACGGCGAGCGGAGCCTCTCAGCAAGAGTCGCCGCCGGGGACAGAGACGACGGTCGCGTTGTCGGGGCCTGCCGGCAACGTGATCAACATGATCCTGGTAAAGGTGAATGGCGATCCGATCCTGCTGAGCGACCTGCAGGACCTCGAGGAGGACCAACTGGCGATCCTGAGGCAGCAGATCCCAGAAGACGAGATCCAGGCGCAGCTTCCGCTGTTGCGGGAGAATCTCCTGCGCGGCTTGATCGACACCAAGATGATGCTGCAGCGGGCCGACCGACTCGGGATCACGGCAGACGCGAACCTGGTCGACCGACAGATCCAGAGTGTCCGAGAGACAAACAGCCTCACCAGCGACGAGGATTTCGAGGCCGCGTTGGCGGAGGTCGGTATGACGGTCGAAGACATGCGCGAGCAAGTCCGCCGGACGATCCGCAGGCAGACCTTGGTTTTCGAGGAGGTCAATCGCAACGTCTTCGTCTCCGAGCGTGAGATACGGGCGTACTATCAAGAGCACACGGACGAGTTTGGAGCGCCGGAGCAGGTCAGGCTGCAACAGTTGGTGTTCCTGACCCAGGGCGGCGACCCGGAGGCACTGCAGCAACAAGCGGAAGCCGCTCTGCAGGAGCTCCGGGAGGGCGCCGCGTTTGATACCGTGGCGAGCAAGTACACGAACGCTCTCCCCTTTGCCGATGAGTCGTTCATCGCGGTCAGCGACCTGAACGAGACGCTCGCGGCCGCAGTGCCGGAGTTGGCCGAGAACAGCTACTCGGATGTGCTGCGCTCAGACTTCGGCTTCCAGCTGGTCAGGGTCCTGGAGCGGCAGGAACAGGCGGTGAGCCCGCTGGAGGATGTCCGGGATGTCATTCGCTCGCGACTGACGACCGAAAAATCGCAGAAGCGAATGACGGAGTATCGGATTCGTCCCCTGGCGCGTCCACCATAAGGATAGAAGATTTGCCGTTTTGAGGCGTAAGATTCAACCCCATAGGAATGATCCCCCACTTTGACTGGATTAAATATTCCTAATAATTCAGCTTCAAGTTTTTTACCAATGCTTACGGTTATTTGATGAGCCTCTTTTTCCGACAATTGACTAAACAATTCCTTTTGATCTTTCACTTTAGCTAGCTGC
>JACZXM010000439.1 GCA_022571615.1 Acidobacteriota bacterium
GTGGCGGCGCTCGGCGCTGAGTACGCGCTCGATCTGCTCACCCTCGAGCCGGGCGAGCGTTCCATCGGCTGGCGCCTCGACCGGCACGATGTCGTGATCGCGGCCACAGGGGCTCGCATCGAACGAACCGACCTCCGTTTCGACGAGCGTATCCACCGGCGACCCTGGCGATCGATCGGAGCGCGGCCTGAGCTAGCCAGTTCTGCCACGGGCTGCTAAGCGCGGCCCCGAAGACGCGGTAGCAAGTTCCGACCGGCAGCAGCTTTCGAAGCCGCGCCCAGCGGGTCACAATGGACGTGACCGATTCCCGCGCGAGGTGCGTCCATGCCATTCGACACCGGCGATCTTGATACTCGGGAGACGGCGCTGCTGGCGCTCGAGTACATCCGAAACGGCGCGCGCTGGTTCGAGGAGGCGGCCCAAGAGCACCAGTACGGCGACGAGGTACTTCGAGCTCTCAGCGAGGTCGCCGCGGCAAACCGCGAGTTTGCCGGAGATCTTGAGATTCGCATCGAGGAGCACTTCGGAACCGCCGGGGAGTTCGACGTCAAGAGGGTGCGTGGGCTCAAACGCCCGGATTGGCTCGTCGAGGCGACTAGCGCGGTGACGACCCGCCGCGATGTGCTCGAAGTCGCCACCGCCGAGCAAGAGGAGCACTACCAGTTCTTCCTCCAGGAGGAGAGCGAGGTCGAGGATCCCTGGCTGCAGAGCCTGTTCCGCGACCTTGGCAGACACGCACGCCGTGTGCTCGTGTTTCTGGAAGAGGAGCGCGAGGGCTTACTGGATCAAGAAGGCTAGCAGGCCGCATGGGCGATGCCAGTGCCGGGCGGATAGATGCCAGCAGGCTGTGGCCCAAGCTGTTTGAGGTCCGCTTCCTGGAGGGCCGGTGAAGGTGGCGTTGGGCTCCTTGGTGATGGAGGCGCAGCGGGTCTTCTGCGTCGGTCGCAACTATGCCGCCCACGCCGCCGAGCTCGACAACCCGATCCCGGACTCCCTGGTCGTGTTCCTGAAACCCGCCGCAGTGCCTGGTGCCAGCACGGGGCACGGTTGGCGGTGCCGGCGCATGGCAACGAGCTACACCACGAGGCCGAGGTAGTACTGCTGATCGCAAGGGAAGGCAGGCCCGCGACCCTGTCCGAGGCCTGGGACGATGTGTTGGGAGTGTCGCTGGGACTGGATCTGACGTTGCGCGACGTTCAGCAGCGCCTCAAGCAGGGCGGCTTGCCGTCGGAAATGGCCAAGAGCTTCGAGGCCAGCGCGCCGATCGGGCAGTTCGTGCCAACCTCGGATCTGCCGCACGCCGCTTTCCGCCCCCTCGCTACGCACCCCGCTGAGAAATGCGGGCTACGACGGCCTGCTAGATCGAGCCTTCGGTCGGGGCGAAATACGCGTCCTTGTCGCCGTCGAAGCGCCACCCGCCCTTGAAGCCGATGGGCTTGTGGTGGATCGAGCGCACCGACGAAGAATTGACCAGGATTCGCTCCGGCTGCCCTTCGGTCACGACGGGCTTGCGCGGGATCAACTCGACGAAACGGCCATCCCCCACGAAACGGGCGTCGTCGGCTTCGATCGTCGTGTCGTCAGTGAGCTCGATTTCGTAGCGTGCCATGCCGAGGGGTACTGTAGCAGCCCACACTACTTCTGCCACGGGCTGCTTGCAGCAGCAGGGCGCAGGCCGGTTACCAGACGTCTGCTCACCGAATGCGCGTCCTCCAGCCCTGGACCAACCGCTACAATCGTCACCGACCCCACGCAGGCATCGGCATGCAGACGCCGATGTCCAGGATCGAGGTGAGTCCGTGAAAAACCTACTCAGAACTCACAGCTAGGCGGCGCGTCAGATGCGAAATGCACGCGCCTTGCGGTCGCTGGCGGAAGCCGGCGTCGCCGAGGCGGCTCGGCGATGGCGCCGGCGGATAACATCTGGCATGAGATCCGACAGCATGGCGAGCGCGGTCGTGCTGAGGCTCCACAAGCACCAGCCGGCGAAAAGGGTCAGAGCCAGTGGTAGAGTGTCTGCCAGGTATCGCATCGTCCTTCCATCTCCAGGGCCGTCGAGCCACCCGGTGTTCTGGCTCGACGGCCCGGGGTTTGCCTTCTCATCAGATAAGACGCATCAGGGCGCCGTCTGGTTGGGTCGCTCTTCATTGAATTTGCACCCGTCGCGGCCAGGGTTACGGGCAGCGTGGGTGCGAGACAGGAAACCCGCGTGCGGGTGTAAGCTGCGCGACGTCACGCGGGCGCCCTAGCAGGCCACAGCCTGCTGGGCGCCTGGTCGCGTGAGCGCCGGACGCTATCGGACGACGCGGAAGGACTTGCGAGTGCTACGCGGCCCCTTGGAGGCCCCGGCCCTTGCGCGTACCCACCAGCGATAGCGGCCGGGATGCAGCGTTGGCATGGAAGGAGAGCCGAGCGAGCAAACACCGCCCGTGCAGATCCGGTCGGCGGCAACCGCTCGGCGGATGGTACCACCGGGCCCACGTACAACGATCTGGTATTGGGTCGCTCCGTCTACCGACTGCCAGCGATAGACGGGCTGGCGCGTGGTGACCTTTCCCTCCGGCGCGAGCAGTGTCGTGCGGCCGAGCGTGATCCTGACCCGGAACCGCTGGGCGTGGCTCCAGGGTCCGTCACCGGCTTCGTTGCGGGCGCGCACCGACCAGCGATGGTACCCGGGCGAGAGCGACGGTGCGGGTGGTGAGGTCAGCTCGCACAGTGCAGCCGCGCAGATCGAGGCCGCGTATCGAGCTTGGTGGAGAATGCGTCCCTGGGTCTCGATCCGGATCTCGTATTCCAGCGCGCCGGGAACCTCGCCCCAGCTGTAGGTCGGCGCCGTCGTGCCCACATTGCCCCAGGGATCGATGGTAAACGGAGCCC
>JACZXM010000440.1 GCA_022571615.1 Acidobacteriota bacterium
GGCGTGTTGATAATCTCCACGTCTAGTCCTTGGTCCCGAAACAGGCCCTCGTCTCTGGCTACCAGAAGAGCCAGGTCATGGACTGCATTCATCATAGAGACTTTAACCTTCTTTAAGTCCGCCTGTGTCGTCATAGTATCTCCCTCCCTCGTTCTACTCTCCTGGTGACACCCATTTGGATTTAACATCTGCGCGTCAAATATATTGCCTATTTACTGGACTATCAACCCTCTCTTCTCTATAGCTGCCTATCCCACTGAAGTAATTTTCCTTGGATATACGGTGTGGATCCCTAGCCCGCGCGAACACCCCACGGGTCTGCCGGCATGGCCTGGCCGCGCTGTTGGGCCAGGAATACCAACTCGAGCCCTCGCCCGAAACGCGCGCACTCGTAGAGAGCATCGACCGCGGTGCAGAGCCTCCGGGACCGATGCGCCGGGGTGCCCACCCGCCGACCGCCGGCCAAGGGCCCAGCGCCCCAGACCGTACCCCGCCAGCCGCACGGCGGATGTGGCCTGTGGGGGCGGCGCTGGCACTGACCGCGATCGTGCTCATCGTGACCGTGATGAGCAGGCCAACCCCGCCACCGCCCATTCCCAACTCGTACATCGTTTTCCCCTTCACCGTGACGGCTGGAGACACCACGCTTGACTGGTTGTCGCGTGGCAGCGCGGCGATGTTGGCTAACGATCTCGATGCCTGGGCCGATGTCCGCAGCGTCGACCCGCGCCGCCTGCGCGCGATAGCCGAATCGCTCGACGTGATAGTGGAACCCGAGATCTCCCTCGCCGACGCTCGTGCGATCGCGAAGGCGGCCCGAGCCGAGACCATGGTGTTCGGCGACGTCGTCGGCCGAGAAAACGAAGTCGAGATCGCAGTCCGCCGATTTGACGTTGCATCGGGTGATCCCTTTGAGGATCTCATCCGGGTGACGGGAGATCTGACAGAGGACCTCCGGGGACCCCACGACCGGCTCGCAGCCCGAGTGCTGGGTCTCGATGAAAACTCGGCCGAGACGGTTGACCTGCGGGCGGCCACCACCCCGTCCATCGACGCGTACCGCGCCTACCTGTCGGGGCTGCAGCATTTCCGCAATTGGGAGTTGCCCGCCGCGAAGAGTGACTTCGAAACCGCCATCGAGCACGACTCGACGTTTGCCCAAGCGCTGTACCGGCTCGCGGTTACCCACGATTGGCTAGGCGGCCCCAACCCCG
This sequence comes from Acidobacteriota bacterium, assembly GCA_022571615.1. Lineage (GTDB taxonomy): Bacteria > Acidobacteriota > UBA890 > UBA890 > WLXD01 > JACZXM01. The sequence goes on from JACZXM010000440.1 coordinate 1,215, forward strand.
CAATCGATATCTTCTATGACAAAAAAACACCGTGCGCCATCATGAGACGAGCCAGCGAACATTCCGAGGACGTGGTTGGGTCCGCGTTGCAACACATACACGCGTTCACGGCCTACGCCTGTGCCGACGACATGCAGCTCGCTCGCGAGCTCTACAACGAGCTGGTTGCTGCCGACTCCTCGGACGCCGAGGCATGGTTCCACCTCGGCAATGTGGAAATGACGGACGAGCTATTGATCAAGAACGCGGAAGGTGATTGGGTACCTCGAGCCAACCTCTGGTCCGCGGTCAAGTCCTACGGGCGCGCAGTTGCGCTCGATCCCCTGTTCCACCTTGGCTACGGTCACGCGTTCTACCTGTATGGCAATGTCAACCCCGATGCGTATACCTACTTCGACGTGCCCGCTGATTCCCGGACCCGACCGGATCAACAACTCGAGCACGTGTATTTCTACCACGCCTGGACGGGTGATTCCATTGAGTTCATACCCGTAGATCCAGAGGATCCCGGACTGGTCATCAATCCGAGATACAATAGCCCAGAGAGCCACGCTGTGAGGGACAGTGCAGTTGCAGTAGCGCAACGCTGGGCAACTGCGGCTCCCAACCTGGCCGCTCCGCACGAGGCGTTGCGCGACCTTTACCTCGAAATGAAAGAATACCCGCGCGCGCTCGACCACGAGCGCCTGCGTGATCAATTGGCTGATCCATCGGCACACGTCCCGGGCCCCGTCGGCGCCACACCCGAAGACATGCATAACGGTCTCATGGCGGTTCTCCATATGGCCGCGGCGAACTTCGACTCGGCAGCGGCATATGCAAACCCGATGGTTAACCTCCTACGAGAGGAGCGACGACCGCCGCCCCTCACCATCGTCAATGTGCTGGCTGCACTCGGCCGTCCCGCTGCCGCGTGGGACACGGCTGTGCATCCGCAGTGGGCCCCGGGGCGTTTCATTCCCGTCGCCGATGGCGAGTCGATCGACCTCTCCTCGTCGTGGCGCACTATATCCGAGATAGAGGTGTTCGGCGCGGCCGGCGTGTTCAACGACAGAGTCGCGGCAGCACTCGATAGCCTCGACTCGTCCTGGAGTAGCTACACGCACGACGAGCGGGGACTGGTGCAACTCCTGCAGGCACGTAGAGTCATTCCTGCACTCCTCATGGGTGGCGAAGGCGGAGTAGAATCGTGGTTCTCGAGGGTAGCCGCTGTGGACTCGACCGCCAGCCCCCGCGTCCGGCTCAATCATTTGCTTTGGGAACCAGTGAGACAACTCGAGCGCGGATCGGCGGAAGGCGCGGCGGCCGCACTCGATGCGCTTGGCGAGCTCCTGGACGGTCCGGCGTGGGACATAGGGGGCACGAACCGATATGTCCTCGGTATCGTGGCACAACAGATCGGACGACACGAGCTGGCGATTCACATGCTCGAATCCGTACAAGACGGGATTGGCAGATTGGGTCTGGTGGCACTCGACCTGGCGTGGCCACTCGCCACACGCTCTTACCTCGATCGCGCGCGGTCGTACGAAGCGCTTGGTAGGACGAGACAGGCACTCAACGCCTATCGCACGTTCTTGTCCGCCTGGGAATACGCGGAACCTGAGGCGCAGTATCTAGCCGATGAAGCCAGGCGGGGGGTGGACCGGCTGGCGGGGAAC
>JACZXM010000030.1 GCA_022571615.1 Acidobacteriota bacterium
TTTATCACCCCAACAATCACCCAGTAGGGGAATGTCCGCTCTTCGTATCCCGTCGCAAGCTTGCACCACAAACGTTAAGCATTGGTAGGTCCATGAGCGATGACGGTTGCCAGTGCAGTAGTCTGAGGGTGCTGAAGGCGTTGGCGTCGAGCATCACCCAGTCGGGCGTCGACTGGGATGAGCTGGCTCGGGCCTACGACCTGGCACCGGAGATCCTGTACCTGAACCACGCCTCGATCGGCACCATCCCGCGGGCTATCGCGAGCGCGCGCCACCGCTACCTGGACCTGTGCGAGACCAACCCATGGCTGTACATCTGGGGTGGTGCATGGGAGAAGGAGCGCCAGGATACCCGGCGCCGCGCCGCGGCCCTCATGCGCTGTGACGCCGACGAGGTCGCGATCACGCACAACACCACCGAGGGCATCAACGTGCTGGCTCAGGGGTTGCCGTTAGGGCCCGGTGACGAGGTGCTGTTCAGCAGCATGAACCACCCCGGAGCCAGTGTGTGCTGGCAGCAGCAGGCGGCACGCAGGGGCTTCAAGGTCCGCCGATTCGAGTTCCCGGTGGCGGAGGCGGATTCGATGTCGGCCGACGACATCGCCGCTATCTACCGCGAGCAAGTTCGAGACGCCACGCGCGTCTTGGTGTTCCCGCATGTCGACAACATCGTTGGTTTCCGCTACCCGCTGCGGCAGATGGCCTCGATGGCGCATGAGCTCGGCGTGGAGTTCGTGGTCGTCGACGCGGCGCAGGCCGTGGGCATGATCCCGGTCGATGTGGGCGCCTCGGGCGTCGACTTTTACGCCACCAGCCCGCACAAATGGCTGCAGGCGCCCAAGGGCACGGGACTGCTGTACCTGCGCAAGGCGATGCAGGAGCGCGTGCAGCCGATGTGGACGACATGGGGACAGGCGCGCTGGAAGGGTACCGTGCGCGTATTTGAAGACTACGGTACACGTGGCATGCCCGAGGTCCTGGCTCTGGGCGATGCGTTGCGTTTCCACGACGAGCTCGGCGAGCGGCGCAAGCACGCGCGCTTGCGCGATCTGTGGGAGCACACGCGTGCCCTGGTCGATGCGACGCTCCGGATTCGCTGGCGCTCGCCTCGGGACTGGAAGTCGTCCAGCTCGCTGTATGCCGTCGAGGTCGGCGGAGTGAATGCGCCCGAGGCCGGCCAGCGACTATACGAGCAGCACGGCATCGTCCTGCGCGCCTTCGGCGGGGCCGAGCTCAACACGTTCCGATTATCGCCTAACGTCATGACGTCCAAGAAGCAGATCGAGCGCGTCGTCCGCATCGCGGCCGCGCTGTAGTCGGTGACAGGAGCCATGCCGAGCGCATTCATTCCCAGGTGTCGCGCCCTTGCTGCGGGCTCGATGGCGATGTGCTGCCTGGCCGTCGCGGCCGGCGGTTTCACTCGCCAGGCCGGGGCTGCCCCGGGCCCGCAACAGGACGACGACCTCGATGCCTTCATGCAGAAGGTGCTGGAGCGGCGGCTGACCAACTGGGAGGACCTGTACCGGTACACGCTGCGCGACCGGGAGTCGTTCGAGGTGCGGGGGCCGGAGGGCGAGGTGCTGGGCGGCTACCACGGCGAGTTCCTGTGGTACGTACGCGAGGGCTACATGGTGCGCAGTCCGGTAAAGATCGAGGGCGCCAAGGTCGGCGATCAACAACGTGAAGAGCAAGAGCAGCGGTTCCTGGATCGCCTGCGGCGCAAGGAGAAAGAGCGGCAAGAGCGCCGCCAGCAAGCCGAGGAGACCGGCGAGCCGCTGCAGCGGGAGTACTTTCTGGGGTTTCCGTTCGAACCCGGGAACTACCTGTTCGCTGGCCGGGAGACGATCGACGGCATGGACCTGGTGAAAATCGAGTACTACCCGGAAAAGCTGTTCGAGGACGATGGCGAAGAAGGCGAAGAGCAGGACCCCGAGGATGTCGAGTGGAACCGCAAGTTCGCCAAAGCCTCGTTGGTCACGCTGTGGGTGTTGGCCGAGGAACATCAGATCGTAAAGGTGCGCTACGACGATCTGGGCTTCGATTTTCTGCCGTTCCGCTGGCTGGTCCAGGTCGGTGTGGTGCAGGCTGAGATGACCTTGCACAAGCCGTTCGCGGATCTCGATGTGTGGCTCCCACGCGATGTCCTGGCGCACGCGGGTGCGACCGCTGCTGCCGGCACCTATGATCTGGAGTACCGGCTCGAGTTCTACGACTACAAGCAAACCGATGTCGGAGCCAAGGTGCGTTTCCGGCTGCCGCGGGGGCTGGAGCAGGGAAGGTGAAGCCCCAGGCAGGCTGCCTGCTGCTCGGGTGCGCCATGGCGCTGTCGCCGGCGCTCGCGATGGCCCGGGAGATGGCACAGCGGCCGGTGCAGGAGGCGCCAGCGGTGTCCGCGCAAGAGGTTGCCGAGATTCGCATCCAGGGCAACGCCACGGTGCCCGACGAGGAGGTGTTGCAGGTCGCGGGTATGGCCGTCGGCGACCGGGTCACGTCGGAGGATCTGGCACGCGTCCAGGAGCGCCTGCACGATAGCGGCCGGTTCGCCGAGGTGTGCGTGGAGCGCCGCTACCGGTCGCTGACCCGAACCGATCGCGTGGTGGTACTAATCATCGTGCGCGAGAAGGTCTCCGCCGCTCGCAAGTTGCTGGTGCTGCCCCAGTTTCGCTACACCGAGGACGAGGATTTCAGCGCCGGAGTCCGGCTGAGCGCTAAGGACCTGCTCGGGGGCTCCGAGTTTCTGTCGCTGCCGGTGTCGTTCGGCGGTGTTGACAGCGTGGCGCTGGAAGCGCGCAAGGACTGGGACAGCGGCATCGTCATCGGCGCTGCGTTTGGTGTGCGGCGATTCGAGAATCCACACTTCGAGATCGATGATGAGCGCGTTCGCGCCGGCGTGTTCCTACGCTACCGAACGCGGTCGCCGCTATGGGTAGAAGGGCGGGTCCGCTTCGATGACGTGAGCTTCGGTGAGCTCGACGAGAATCTGGTGGTATACGGCGTCACGGCTACGTTCGACACGCGGCCGGAGACGGCGTTCCCGTACGATTCCGTGCTCCTGTCCGCCGGCTGGGAGGGGCTCCACGGCTCAGAGCGCGGGCTGGTGAATCGGTTTCGGCTCGAGGCGGCGGGCTACAAGACCCTGATCGGCCAGCTGGTGCTCGCCGCGCGCGTGGCGGCAACGCTGTCGGACGCGCCGTTGCCAACCTACGAGAAGTCGTACGTGGGCGGCGGGGTGTCGTTGCGTGGCTCCAAGGCGGGCAGCTTCATCGGCGACAACGCGCTGCTCGGTACCGCTGAGCTACGGCTTCCGCTGGGGCCGGTGAACTCGCCGATCGACTACGGCGTGTCGGTGTTCTGGGATACCGCCGCCGTGTGGGACAACGCGGCAGCGCTGTCCGATGCTCCGCTGCACCATGGCGTTGGCGGCGGGGTGTTTTTCATCTTGCCGGGCATCAGCCTGAACCTCGATGTGGCCAACAACACCGAGGGTTCCACGCGCGTGCATTTCGGCTTCGGGTTTCGTTTTTGAACGCGAGGTCGTGATTCTGGACGCGGGTCGTCAGCCCTTGATCCCTGGCGGGCAAGGTCGTTCGGGGGGCGCTGCCCGCGGACGTCACGATACCGGCTGAGGCAGGGACGACACGTGGTTCAGCCCGGCGGCCGCAGCTCCACGGCGCGGAGGCCGAAGCGTGGTTGCCCCAGTAGCATTGGCCCGACGCGGACTGCGGCCCGGGGTGCGCCGCGGTCCTCTGCAGCCGTGCCCGGGGCAGCCCCCTGGACGCCGACCAGCGCCAACTGGTTGGGCAGACTCTCTGCGCGCACAGACGATCCGATCGCGCCAAGCGCGGCGGCGATCTTGGCCGTGATCGCCGGACCAGCGGCGGCGACATCGCGGTAGCCGACGACCACGATTGATCGAGGCTCGATCGCGCCGAGGAACGCCACGAAAGCCTCGAGCTGACTGGGCTCGGCGCCGAATACCCTGGACTCCACCAGGCTGCTGCCTGCATCGGTGAACACGGCTACGATTGCCGTTCCCGACTCCTCGCGGAATATCCATTTGTCATCCACTCCGAGAGCGATGACGTCCGGTTGAACGTCGATCAACAGATCATGGGCCAGTGTCGCGCCGGTTCTCGCCAGCGGGATCCCGGCTTTCAGGGACCGCCAGCGGATGGACACGGTTCCGTCCGGGTAGGGCTGCAGCATGGCGCTGCGGGCTACCTCGAATCGCTGCCAATCGCTCGTGAGCCTGAACCGCCCCATTGCCCGTTGGTTCCAGCTGACGTCGAGGACGATGTCGGCCGGCGAACCGAGGGCCCGGGCCTCGAAAGCGATCCGTGATCCGACCGGAAGCTTGGAGACCGGATACCGCCGCCGGACGCGGAAGCCACGCTCAACGCGCGCTCTTAGCCGATAGATCACGCTGTTGTCGAACTCGCGCTCGACGGTGAGCTCGCGCGTGGCCGCACGCGCCCTCTGGTCGAGGCCCTCGTAGGCGGCGGCACTGATCTGGTGGCCGTGCATGACGATGTAGTCGACGTCGAAGTCGCGGCGTACGACCTCGAAGAACTCCGGCGTGAACGGCGCGATGGAGTTGAGCTCGACGATCTCCGGGGTCAGGAAACCGCTGAAGCCGTTTACCAGGGAGCGCCAGTGGCGAGTGGAGCCGAGCATGTATTCGGTCGCCGAAGGGGCGTACTCTCGGCGCATGACCGGGATGTGCAGGATCGACCCGTCTCCCTGCAGGGCAGCCAGGTGATCGTAAACCTCCGGATCCGGGACTCGAGCGTTCTCGGCCGGAAAAGGCGTCGTGCGGTACTCGGCGGCCATCAAGATCAGGAATAGAGCTGGAATGGTGGCCACCGCCAGGCGTCGATGACGCACCGGCACGCCGTTCAAGGCAACCTGTTGCAGTCTCGCCACGACGATGCCCACGAGAAGCGCGGCGAAGGGCAGCGCCGCAAGACCGAAGCGGCCGGCGGCGCGAATGCTTCGATACGGCATCGCATAGTCGTAGAGCAGCCGGTAGGGACCCACACCGAAGTCGTGACTCCAGGCGCGTACCTCGAGCCCGAGCGACAGGAGAAACCCGAGGACCGCCAGGTAGAGAGCAACAGGCGCCACGATGGCCGCGTCGTCGCGCTGCTCGAGACGTCCGCGGGTCAACAGCGCAACGCCGCCGCCCAGCGCGACCCACACCGTGATGTTGAGGCTCGCGCCCAGCGCAACCACACTCTCTGCACCGGGTAGCGTTGGCCAGCGGGCGCTCACGAGTCCTGCGACGAACACCAATCCCGCAACCAGCGTCACCGCGAGGCTCACTCGATGCACCGCTCGGAGGCCTGCCGATCGCACCCGAGCGCCCGGCGCATTCGGGCCGGGGCGCCGTCGCAGCGCTGCCCGGACTCCCAGCCAGATGGCGCCAGCCAGGAAGAGCGTCAGAGCGACGATGCCAAGAAAGTGATTGGCCTCGGTGAGGCGGTAGCGCTCGTGCAGCCAACGCATGTGCGCGGCGCGATTGAGGGGGCTCGGTGACAAGTAGCCCTTGGGCTGGGCCGACAAACCCTGAACCTCTTGTTCCTGGCGCACAAAACCCTCGGCATCGCTGACCGTGAGGTACGGCAAGCTGACGGGAACGATCAGGACAGCGCCGATGACGGCTGCGATCGCCAGGTCGCCGCAAGCACGACGGACGCCCAACCGGGTCCAGGTTCCGCGGGCGAGGCACAGCGCGACCGTGTAGATCGCGACTCCCGGCAGCATGAGAAGCGTGATCTGGATGCCAGCGAGGTACTGCCAGCCGATCAGGAGCGCCCCGGCTAGAAGAAAGCCACGTCGTCCGGTGCGGGCGTAGCGCGTCAGTGCTACGAGCCCGAACACGATCCATTGGCCCGTGAGCAATTGGATTTGCGGTGAGTGATCCATCTTGGACGGTGCGAACGCCCAGACGACTCCGGCGACGAGCCCCGCGCCGACGCTTCCGGTCAGATCCCTGACCCACAGCGCCATCGCCACGCCACACAGGATGAAGCCGGACAGCAGGATGAGGTTGTAGGCGAGTATCGGCTGGCCCGCCCAGTTGATCGGGGCGACGAGCAGCGCGCTACCGAGAAGATTCTCCGAAAACGCCAGCGTCCGAGCATGGGGATAGAAGATGTTGGCGTCGAACAGAGATGCCGGCCGAGTCACGAGGGCGTGGGCGTCCCAGGCCATGATCCAGGTGTTGAGCCGTACGTCCCACAGCTCGTTGAGCTGGCCCGCCGGATCGGTCCACAGCGGATACGTGAAGTATCCGGTCAGTACGACAAACACTGCCAGCGTGAGCAGCGAGTGACGCCATGGTGACGGGCTGGGAGACGGTGCCGGAGAGCTCATCGAGAAGTTCTATCCTCTCTGCGGCCAGCAGTCTACATTGTGATCAATCGCTCCGCAGTGCCTCCATCGGATCGACTCGTGTGGCGCGCAGGGCCGGTATCCAGCTGGCGATCAGGCCCACGAGTGCCAGAACGGCGGCGGTGATCGCGAACGTCGCCGGGTCGCTCGGGGTCACTCCGTACAGCATGCTGGTGAGGGTCTGCCCGAGCGCCAGCGCCCCGACAAGGCCGAGCACGGCGCCGATGCCGACGAGCCAGGCACCCTGTCTGGCGACCATAAAGATGACGTCCGGGCGCTTCGCACCGAGCGCCATGCGAAGACCGAGCTCGCGGGTGCGGTCGGCGACGCTGTAGCTCAGCACCCCATATACGCCGATGAGCGCCAGGCCGACTGCGGTGGCAGCCAGCACCAGCATCATCAGGGCGTTGAAACGGGGCAGGGCGATGGTTTCGCCAAGCCGGTCGGCAACCAGCGACAGATCGGTGATCGGGGCATCGGGCTCGACGCTCCAGACCGCCTGGCGTACGGTGTCGACGATCTCCAGCGGATCGCCCGGGGTCCGGATCACCAGCATGAGGCTACCCTGCTCGCTCAGATGCAACGGGTAGTAGGTTTGCCGCCAGCCCATGTCGGTGTTGAGCCCGAACGGTCGCACGTTTCCCACCACGCCGACGACGGTGCGCCACGCGGGGTCCTCTTCGCCTTCGCCAATCCGGTAGCGCTTGCCGACCGCCTCCTCGCCTGGCCAGTAGCTGCTCGCGAAAGCCTCGTTGATGACCACGCGCTGGTTCTCGGCTTCGATGTCCTCCCGGGTGAGCCAGCGACCCGACAGGAGTGGTAGTCGCAGGGTCGGAAGCGTCTGCTCGTCGCCCCAGAGCACGGCGGTGAGCTCGTCGTCCTTCTTGCCGGCGGGCGGTGCCTCCTGTCCTTCGGCTGTGATCTTGCCGATCTCGACCCCGATGTCGGGCGGCACGCCAGGGGCCAGCATCACGTGGGTGGCGCGCGGCCCGAGCGCGGTTCGCACGCGCTGTCGGATCTTCTCCCAATAGGCCTGCCGGGTCTCCTTCGGATACGCCGCTTCCGGCGGGGTGACACGCAGCGTCAGCAGGTTGTTCGGGTCGAAGCCCGGGTCGATCGCCTGGTAGCGCAGAAACGTGTGCGCCATGAGGCCGGCGCCGACGAGCAGCAGGGTCGAGAGCGCGACCTGCGTCACGACCAACCCGCTGCCCAGCCGGTGTCGGCTCGAGCCGGCAGTTCCGCCACGGGCGCCATCGGCGAGCTCCGCTGCGAGGCGACCCCCCGAGGTGCGCAGCGCCGGCAGCAGGCCAACCGTCAGCCCTACCAGCAGGCTGATCGCCAAGGTGCCTCCGACGGCCCTCTCGTCGAGCCTCAGGGTCACCAGATAGCGCAGCTCCTCGGGGCGCAGCGAGTCGATCAGCTGCACGCCCAGGGCCGCGATCAGCAGACCCAGAGTGCCGCCCGCCATGGCCAGCAGCAGGGTCTCGGTCAGCATCTGGCGGACCAGGCGCCCCCGGGAGCCGCCAATTGCGGCACGGACCGCCATCTCGCGCCGGCGAACCGCACCCCGAGCCAGCAGCAGGTTGGCGACGTTGCTGCAGGAGATCAGCAGCACCAGCACCACCGCTCCTTGCAGGGCCCACAACGCGGTGGCGTAGCGGCCACCGGCCATGTCCTGCTGGCTGCGCGCCACCCCAGACCAGCCGGTCATGCCGCCGTCGTCGGCATCACCCAGGCTCTGGAGCTGCTCGTTGGCGAGCTCGATCGACACACCCGGAGCAAGGCGTGCCATGGCGGAAACACCGCGCACGTCGTCGCTCTCGATCAGCGGCGTCCAGATCTCGGCATTGGCGAACGGGGGCTGAAGCCGGAAGCTGCGCGGCATCACCCCGATTACCGTGAAGAGATCCTTGTCGAGCCGGATCTGCTGGCCCAGGACCCCGGCGTCGCCGCCGAAGTACCGCTGCCACAGGCCGTGCGACAGAATCACCACGCGGTCGTTGCCCTCGATCCCCTCGTCCGGCGCGAAGGTGCGGCCCAGCGCCGGCCGGGCACGCAGGAAGTCGAAGAAGCCCACCGACGTGCGCGTGCCCTGGATACGGACCGGCTCACCGTCGATCTTGGTGGTCACCATGTTGCCGGTGACCAACTCGATCGACTCGAACGCGTCGAGCGTCTCGCGCCACATGCGGATCGCCTCGACGCTGGGCGAGAGCATGAGCCGGTAGGTCGGATGCTGGTTCCATAGGTAGACCAACCGGTCGGCGTCCTCGAAGGGCAGGGGATTGAGAACCGTCGTGTCGAGCACGCTGAACACCAGCGAGTTGGCGCCGATGCCGAGGGCGAGTGTCAACACCACGACGGCGCTGAGCCCGGGACTCTTGAACACCTGACGAACGGCGTAGCGAAGATCCTGCAGGATCACTTCGGTGCTCCAATGCTGCCGCCGGAGGGCCACAGCGTGGGGGATCGCGACAAGGGCACGCGGCAGCGTGCGCTGCCCCGAGCGTGCGCGGTGCCAGAGCTCGGCCCGCCACTCGGCGAGCCAGCGCTGGCGCAGATGGCCGGGAACCAGGAATCGGGCCACCCGGAGGATTGTGAGAGCGGCGGCGAGACCGTCGGGCCGCGGCGCGGACTTGTCGTGCATCAGGCCTTCCCCGAGGTCGCGCCAGCGGCGGCGATGCCGGAGAGCCAGGCGAGCTGCTTCTCGAGCCGCTCGCTGCCGAGCGCGGTGATTCGGTAGTAGCGACGGGGCGGCCGCTTCTCCTGGCGCGCGATGACCGGGTCCTCCCAACTTGAGTCGACCAGTCCGTCACGCTCGAGAGCTGCCAGCGCGGGGTAGACGCTGCCGCCGGGGAGTCCGGTCACGTCCATGATCTGGAAGCCGTAGGGATGCTCCTGAGCGATGGCGCGCAGCACCACCAGCGCCGCTGTGCCGAGCCTTCGCCTTCTGGCCATGTCACGAAATCTTCATAGATCGATTTTCTATATAGATAGAAATACAGCATTCGCACACGTCTCGTCAAGGGACCCTTCTCAACAAGAATGGCCCGCTGCGGCTCGGCCATCGGATCCGGTCGATTCAGGCAGAGGCCGCTGACCGAGCCTCTTGAAAGGATGACAGCCACATCCGGGCCTGCTAGGATGCCGTCTGGCGTCCCGTTCAGCGCCTAACTCCGCGATGCCCGCCACACCCGGGCTACCCACAGGAGCAAAGGGAGGTTCGGCCTCTCTGAACGAGCATGCGTCCTTGGTCCCGGTTCCCGACTCGGCCGGGGTGGCGCGGCGGTGTGGGCAGCCCTCCCCCTACGGCCGGTGGGAGAACGAGATGACCAAGCAGCGAGACTTCAAGGCGCGCATCCGCGCTCGCATGGACAAGACCGGCGAGTCCTACACCGCGGCGCGGACGCAGCTGCTGAAGGCTGCGGGAGGCTACTTCCCCGACTACCCGGGCTGGGGAGGCGACGATATCGACGTGGCCGTCACTCAACACGCGCTGCAATACGTCGGCGTGCGCCATGGCGGCAAACCTCTTTCTGAGGCCATGTTGCTGGGACTGGGCGGCGGTATCGGCTTTGCCTACTTCACCTTCCAGTACAAGGGGCACATCCCCACCATGACGGTGATGATGCGTCGCCACACCATGCCGGGCGCTCTAATGGCCGCGATGCTCCCGCGAGCCGGCGTGGAGCATCGCGTCCTGCAGACGACAAGTGCCCGCAAGGCCGAGAAGGACCTGCGTGAGGCGCTCCAGACCGAAACCGCGGTGCTTTGCACGGTGGGTAGCGGCGCACTCGGCTACGACGGCGGCTCTGCAGACGTGGCCGCCATGTCGCCGCAGCAGGTGGCCGTGGTCGGCATCGACGGCGAGCGGGCCTGGCTGGACGACCGGCCGAAGGAACCGGTTGAGGTGCCAATGGCGCGGCTCACGACCGCGCGGGGCGCCTACCGTAAGGCCAAGCACCGCCTGATCGCCTTCGATGGCCAGCTCCAGGACCACGACCTGCCCGCTGCCATCGAGCGGGGGATCGCGGACATGGTCGAGGGCTTCACCACCGCGCCCTATAAGAACTTCGCGGCGAACTTCGGACTGCGAGGCATGGACAAGCTCGCCGACGCGCTCGAAGGGCGCAGCTCCAAGAAGAGCTGGCAGCGGTTGTTCGCCACCGACACCGCCCAGGCGACCGGGCGGCTGCGGCTGAAGGCATGCCTGGAGGAGGAGTACACCTCTGGCGGAGGCGGTCGACCGCTGTACGCGGACTTCCTCGATGAGGCCACGACCCTTTGCGACGACGCGACTCTGCGCCCCGTCGCCTCCGGTTTTCGCCAGAGCGGAGCGATGTGGACCGCGCTCGGGCGGGCAGCGCTCGAGACCACGGAGGCCGGACTATCGAATGTGGTGCAGCTAGGGCGTCGTCACCGGGAGCTCCTCAGGCGCCGCGGCCACCGCGCCAGCGACGAGCTGACGCGGCTCACGAGCGAGCGCGCCGCCGCCCTCGAAGCGGTGAAGCTTCCGCAGGCCGACGACCTGTACGCCGAGTTGGGGCCGCGGGTGAGGGAGATCCGGGCGATAGAAGCCGCCCTAGTGGAGCAATTGATGCAGCGGCCAATTACGCGCGCTGCCACGCGCTGCTAAGCAGCGTACGCATAATCGACTCGTGAGCGGCGACATGCGCCGCAGGCATGCGCGCAGGGGAACCAGATGGGAAGATCCGGGGCTCGACCCCCTCCTTTCTCCGCAGGATCGCCCATGGGCTCGTTCGCGACCCCGAAGAACCCCGAGTTTTCCGCCCGCGCGGCCAAGCAGTTCGAGCTCCAGCCGATGATGGCCCACCTGGGTGCCACGATGCTGGTCATCGAGCCCGGATACGTCGAGATCCACATGCCTTATGACGCGCGCCTGACCCAGCAGCACGGGTACGTGCACGGCGGAGCGCTGGCGACCATCGCCGACTCGGCGGCGGGCTTCGCGGCGTTCACGTTGATGGCTGAGGATAAGCAACCGCTGACCGTGGAGTACAAGCTCAATACCCTACGGCCGGCGATCGGCGAGCTGTTCGTGGCCAAGGCCAGGGTGCTGAAGGCGGGCCGCACACTGACGGTGGTCGACTCGGACGTCTACGCACGCCGCGGCGACGACGAGATCCTGTGCCTGCGATCCCTGCAGACGATCATCGGCCTGTCCGGAAGGACCGACGCCGAGGCCCTGATCGAGTCAGTCGATCAGGGCTCGTAGCCCGGAGAGGGCCGCGGGGATCGCTCTGGCGATCGGCCTGGCGCGTTGTCGCCGCGAGTGAACCGCGTACTCCAGCACGACCTCGGGGCTGGCCGGCGGGTCGAGCACGCCACGCTCGAGCAACAGCTCGTGAATCAGCTCGGCCACGAAACGATTGCCTGCGACGTTGTAGTGCCCGTCGTACAGCGCTTCGTTCTGTTCGAACGTCAGCCGCCTGCGGAACTCCTGGATCAGGTTGAGGAACGGGATTCCCCGTACCTGGCAGGCTTGGGCGATGGCCTCGGTGATCGTGTCGGTGACGGTGCCGCGGTAGTCGTCCGGGCGCGCGAAGTTGGTCAGCGCGGGGAGTGCAACGACGACGAGCTGGCTGTTCTTGATCCGGTTGCGCTCCTGCAGGTCGTCGAGCATGGCCTCGAACAGGGCGAAGGTCGCACGCTCGCCGATCGGATAGTCTGCCTCGGCGCTGGAGTCGAGAGCACGACGGGCGGTACGCACGAGCTCGGCCGACTGTAGGCCACGATGCGAGCGACTCACGACGCGGGACGCGAACCAACGGATCCAACTGAGCTCCTGGAGCGGCGTGTTCACGGCCTGGAGGCGGCCTTCCAAGAGACCCAGCACGGGTTTCGGGTGACTCTGGAACGTCGGCCAACGCATGCGCTCGAAGTCGGTCTGGATGTAGCTCAGCAGCTGGACGTCGTGGTCGAGATCTGCACCGTCACGCGTGTACCAAAGGTACGCCTGGTCGAATCCATAGCCTGCCTGCCCCATGTTGACGGTCTGCAGGCGCGGATCGAGAAGCTGCAGAACGTGGCACCAGGGCTGGTCGTCTCCGACGCCGTGGCCGAGGGTGTAGGAGTCACCCGAGCAGATGACTCTCAAGCGTCCCTCCGTCACCTCGCGGGCGTACTCCTCCCGGGCTCGGAAGCCTTGTGAGTTGGTGGTCAGTGTGCGCCCCGGTCCGTAGAGGTCGACGAATGTCGAATTCGGGATCGCCGACCAGCCGAGCAGCGGATCGAACTGCGTGTGGCCAAGCCCCTCTCGGCGCGCCAGAACCGCGCGATCCCAGATCGCCTTCGAGAACAACAACGTGCTCGACACGCCCTCGGCCACGATGACGACGGCCACGAGCACGGCCAGGTTTCCGGCCACTAGCACAGCGGCGGAGCGCACTCGGCTACGTTTCGTTTCCGGCGCAGGGGCCATTCAGAGCACCTTGGAGTGGAACACGACCATGCGCTCGAGGGTCATCTCGCGTATGGTGTGACCGATCCCCCCGATCCCGATGCCCGACTGGCGGTGGCCACCGAACGGCATCCAGTCGACGCGGAAAGCGGTGTGGTCGTTCACCATGACAGCCATGCCGTTCAATCGCCGCGAGACCGAGAGCGCTGTGTCGAGGTCACGCGTGAAGATCGACGCCTGGAAGAACACGTCGGGCGCGTTCGCTCGAGCGACCGCCTCGTCGAGGTCGTCGTAGGTGTAGAGGGCGACGACCGGGCCGAAGATCTCCTCCTGGGAGACCCGCACGTCATCCGGCGGGTTGAGCAAGACCGTGGGCGCGTAGGTTGTGTCGGACAGCTTGTGCCCCCCGCACAGCAACTCGGCACCGCCGTCGATGGCCTCTCTGACCCAGGAATCCACTCGATCCACCTCGCGTGTCCTGATGAGCGGACCCACATCGGTGCTCGCGTCGAGCGGGTCGCCGGTCTTCAGCTCGCCCACGGCGTCGACGAACTTGCGGGTGAACTGCTGCGCGATGGTCTGCTGCAGGTAGATTCTCTGCACCGAGACACAGACCTGGCCGGCGTGGTAGAAACCGCCTCGCGTGAGCGGCGGGATGCTTGCGTCGACGTCGGCGGTGGCATCGACGATAACCGGAGCGACGCCGCCGTGCTCGAGCGAGCAGCCGGCGCCGGAGGCCAGCCGGGAGCGCAGATACCAGCCCACACGGGCGGAGCCGATGAAGGTCAGGAACGACACACGCCGATCGCCGAGGAGCTTCTCGGTGACGGCGTCCTCACACAGCAGGAGCTGACACCACCCCCCGGGGAGGCCAGCCTCGCCAAGTAGCTCGACCACGCTCTGGCACGACATCGGGGTCGTGAGTGCTGGCTTGACGAGCACCGGACAGCCGGCGGCGACGGCGGTGATGACCTGGTGGATGATGAGGTTGAAGGGGTGGTTGAAGGCGCTGATGGCGAG
>JACZXM010000441.1 GCA_022571615.1 Acidobacteriota bacterium
GTTCGTTCGATCGCCCGCCCTTCATCCAAGAAATCTATGTCAACTGCACGCCGCTCGCCAGGTCGATGGAAAGGCCCCGCGGCGACTTCCCCCCGCGGGGCCGTTCAGAACTCTCTGCGGCGCGCTGCTACTGCGTCACGACCTCAGCCGCGCCTGCCGTCACCGCCACGACGCCGGCCGTGAGGCCTGCAGCGCCCAGCGCGGCGAGCCCGACAATCAGGGCCGTGGAGATTCCGCCGGCGAGGGCGGCCGCCGCCAGGGCGGCTCCTGCCGCTGCGAAGATACCCGCCGTCGCTTCGTCGCAGGTGTTGGCGTCGATGCGCGTGGCGATGAAGTCGCCGCTGGGTTGCTCCGAACCCTCGAACGTGGCGCAGACCTTGCCGTCCTCGAGCGCACTGCCGACGGCGTCGGCGGAGCCATGCTCACCTACCCACTCGGTGGCAGCATTGGTCATCACTTCGAGGCCACCGGACATCTTGATCGTGCTGCCGTCGACAGATTCGACGGTATCCTGCCGCTCTCCATCCGCCGTCTCGTCCTGCACGGCGGCTTCGAGGCGGAACTCCACCATCGGAGCGCTGTTGTCCGCATCGATCGTGATCAAGGGGGCGCTCGAGGCAACCATTCCACCTGGCGCTTGCACCTGGACATGATAGGTGCCGTAGGGAAGCTCCGGCATCGTGGCAACGCCGTTGTCATCGGTCGTGGCCTCGGCAACGACCTCGGCGCTCTCCAGATCGACGACCTGCACGCTGACGCCGATTACCGGCAGCGCCGAGTCGGCCAGGAACACACGACCATGAATGACTCCGGCGGCGGCGTTGGTCATCGCCTCCGCCTGTACGACCGGCGCAAACACGAGCGTCAAGCACAATGCGACTGCCAGGCCCCTGAGGCTCTGATTCTCGATCATACCCATTCTTCGAACCTTTCTGCGGGTGACGAAAACGACAGCCTCCCGGCTCGTTGCCGACACTGCGCACTTGTAGTTTCCGAAAGCGTTGCTGAAGTATCCCATAACGAATTCTCGATTCAAAGAGAACCTAGCCTGATTCATCACGTTGCCCCTTGTCCGAGGCCGTGTTGTGGGCCTGCTGCAGGTACTCCGGGTAACGGGCTGCCAGCCCGGCACGGAGGCTTTTTCGCGCCAGCGCCACATGGCTGCGCACGGTCGAGAGACTACATCCCAGGGCCTCGGCCACCTCGGACGCGCTCGAGCCCTCGATCACGCGCAGGACGAAGGCGCCGCGCTGCTGGGGCGACAGATCTTCGGCCAGCTCGTTCCAGATGCGCTGGATTTCCGCCGCACGTGCCCTCAACGTGGCGTCGGCGGCGGTTGCATGCGGGTCGTCCTGTCCGGGGCAGGCCGACCAGAGCCGCGACGATGGCGCCCGATCTCCCTGTGCGCGCGCCGCAGCCCCTGCAGATGGATGGGGATGGCGCTTCTCGACCCGGTAACGGTCGATTGCCTTGTTGGTGGCGATGTGCCTGAGCCAGGTGTCCAGAGCGAATCGCGGCCGATAGCGAGCGCAGTGCTTCCATAGCGCCAGGAAGGTCTCCTGGACGACATCTTCGGCACGGCCCTGATCGCCGAGCACTTGGTAGGCGGTGAGATACACGTGCCGGTGCTTGCGCTCGAACAGGATCTCGAACGCGTCCTGGTCGCCCCTGGCGCTACGGCGAACGAGCGCCTTGTCGGAGAGCTCGCGGAGCTGCTCGAGCTTCACCCGGTTACCGCGGCCGCCTCGTGGCGTGGGCCGGGAGGACCGTCAGGTTCCGGCTTGCGGCCGAAGATCATCTTGCCGGCGCTCGTCTGCAATACCGAGGTAACGACCAGGTCGACCGTACTGCCGCGATCCTGGCGGGCGGAATCGACCACCACCATGGTGCCATCGTCCAGGTAGCCGACGCCCTGGCCCGGTTCCTTGCCTTCCTTGACGATGTACACCGACATGAGCTCGCCGGGAAGGAAGGCGGGCTTGACCGCGTTGGCGAGCTCGTTGACGTTGAGCACCTTGACCCCGCGTACCTGGGCCACCTTGGCGAGGTTGAAGTCGTTTGTCACCAGGACGCCTTCACGCTTCAAGGTGAGCGCGATGAGCTTGTCGTCGACCTCCGAGATGCCGGGGAAATCATGCCCGTCGATCTCGACCTCCATCTCGGCATGTTGTTGCAGCCGCTGAACGATGTCGAGGCCGCGGCGGCCCCGAGCCCGCTTGAGCGAGTCGCTCGAGTCGGCGACCTGCTGCAGCTCCTGGAGCACGAACTGCGGTACCACCAGCCTGCCCTCCAAGAAACCGGTATCGCAGATCTCCGCCACCCGTCCATCGATCAGAACGCTGGTGTCGAGGACCTTGTCGGACGGAACGCCTTCGCGCCCCAGTCCCGCCCACCGGCGCCACGGGATCCACCACTCGCCCTTCTCGCCCTTGAGCGCCCCGATCACCATGCCCAGATACGCCAGAACCAGCACCGCGACGCCCTGGATCACGGCCTCGGCGGTGGCGTGCAGGGCAAGCTGGCGCCCGACGATCCCGACGGCGAGCGCCAGCATCAGTCCCATGAAGGCCCCGACCACACCACCCATCAGGACGTTGGCGGGGATGCTATGGAGCTTGAGCTCGATCGCGAGCACGGCGAGGGCAAAGAAAACGCCCGTCAACAAGCCCTCGATCCCGCCCGGCAGGACGAGGAATCCGACCGCCGCGCACACCAGCAGGAAGAGCGTGCGGATCAGGAACATGCCCATGGTGGCCTCCACGGCGCCAGTGGACGCGACGCCGGAGCGAATATGAAACGGTATGAGTTAGCAGGCCGTGGCCCTGATTATAAAAGCACGGGGGGCGCCTGCGCGCCCCCCGGGCG
>JACZXM010000442.1 GCA_022571615.1 Acidobacteriota bacterium
CCTGGCTAGTTCCGCCGAACGATCCGCAGGCCATAGCCCAGGCGATCATTTCGGTCCTCCGAGACCCGATCGAGGCAGCCGCGCGAGGCCGCAGGGCTCGCGCCCGCGCCCGGCACAGTTTCCTTGCCGCCCGTATGGTCAAGGAGACACTCGAGGTGTACCAGCAGGTGCTGGCGATGAACCGGCGGCCACCGCAACGTGCTCGCGCCCGAAGTCTGTCCGAGTCGTAGGTGGGTCCTTGCGAGCCATGAGGGCGTGTAGCATTCCCCCACCAACCTACGGCTGAGCGGAGGAATCATGGGGCTCGACTTCAGCGACCGCCAGGCGCGAACGATCGCCGCCGCTGTCACGACCGTCTCTACAGTGGTCATCCTGCTGGCACTCGGGATGCTCGGCTGGGCCGCGGCGCTGTTCCTGCGCGCCTTCTCGGGGGTCTTTCTGCCGCTGGCTGTGGGTGCCGTTGGGGCGCTGGTGTTCCGCCCTTACTACGATTGGCTGCGCGCGCGTCTCCGGTTGCCGGTCGCGGTGGCGGTCGGGGCGGTGTTTCTGTCGGTGCTCCTGCCGCTGAGCGGCTTTCTGTGGTTCTTCGGCCAGCTGCTGGTCGGGCAATTGATTGAACTGGCGGCACAGGTGCCGGACTGGTGGGAGAACACCCGGTTGTGGGTGGCCGAGCGACTTCCGCAGATAACGGAGATGCTCGCCCGCACCGGCTTGGGCGATCAGATCCGGTCGGCGGCCGAATCGCACCAGGAGGCGATTGCCCAGGGGCTCCAGACGCTCGGGGCGCAGGCATTCTCGGCCGGCCTCGGCGTCGCCCGCGGCGTCGGCACGCTCCTGGGTTGGGTCATCCTGCCGGTGTATTTCGCCTATTTCCTGACCACCAAGGGGCTGCGCATCGATCCGGCACACCTGCCCTTCTTCAAGGCCGAGACCCGCAACGACGTGGTGTACCTGGGCAACGAGTTCCTCGACATCATCGTCGCCTTCTTCCGCGGCCAGCTCATTGTGGCGTTCCTGCAGGGGCTGCTGTTCGCGGCCGGCTTCAGCATCATCGGGCTCCGTTACGGTTTCGTCATCGGGCTGTTGCTCGGCCTGCTGAACATCATTCCGTACCTGGGGAGCATGATCGGGCTGGCCATGGCCCTTCCGTTGTCGATCTTTCAAGCCGGCGGTGGTTGGACCTTGTGCCTGCTGACGCTGGTGGTATTCGTCATCGTGCAGCAGATCGAGGGCTGGTATCTGACCCCCAAGATCATGGGAGATCGTACCGGCCTTCACTTCATGGCGATCATCGTGGCGATCTTCTTCTGGGGCGCGGCCCTGGGAGGAATCCTGGGAATGATTCTGGCGATTCCGCTCACCGCCTTCCTAGCCTCGTTCTGGCGCCTGGTGCGCGACAAGTACATTCCGGAGATCATCTAAGCCGCAGACGTCACTGCGGTTCTGGATTGGAGTACCAGGTGGACGCACCGCTGTGGCGGCCCTCCCGCCAGCAGGTCGATCGGGCTCGTCTGACCGCCTTCATGGCCACGGTCAACGAGCGCTGGAAGGCCGGCGTCTGCGACTACGCAGGGTTGTATCGGTGGTCGTGCGAGGAACTGGAGTCGTTCTGGCTCACGTTGTGGGACTTCTGCGGGGTGATCGGCGATCGTCATCAGGGCCCGGTACTCATCGACGGCGACCGCATGCCGGGGGCGCGGTTCTTCCCTGCGGCACGCCTGAACTTCGCCGAGAACCTGCTGCGCCGCGACGATGACGGCGACGCCATGGTGTTGTGGGGCGAGGACCGTGTCCGGCGCCGCATGTCCCATGCCGAGCTTCGGGCGCAAGTCGCGCGGCTGGCGCAGACCTTCGCAGCCTCCGGGCTCGGCAAAGGCGATCGGGTGGCCGGCTATCTGCCCAACCTGCCGGAGGCGGTCATCGCGATGCTGGCGACCGCCTCGTTGGGCGCCGTTTGGTCGTCGTGCTCTCCAGACTTCGGCGTCACCGGGGTGGTGGAGCGGTTTGGTCAGATCGAGCCCAAGATCCTGGTGTGCGCGGATGGCTATTTCTACAAGGGGAAGGTGCACGATTCGCTCGGTCGCATCGCCGAGATCCTGCCGCGGCTGCCGAGCGTGCAGCACACGCTGGTGGTCCCCTACGTGTCCCAACAACCCCAGATCGACCACCTCCCGGGGGCGGTTCGTTTCGATCACGCGGTCGCAGAAGGTGACAGCGCCGAGCCTGAGTTCCTACGCGTCTCGTTCAACGATCCCCTTTATGTGCTGTATTCATCCGGCACCACCGGCAAACCGAAATGCATCGTTCACGGCGTCGGCGGTACGCTGCTCAAGCACTTGTGCGAGCACCAGCTCATGTGCGACGTGCACCCCGGCGACCGCATCTTCTACTTCACCACCTGTGGATGGATGATGTGGAACTGGCTGGTCTCCGCCTTGGCCAGCGAGGCCACGTTGCTCCTGTTCGACGGCAACCCTTTCTCCCCGTCCGCCTCGGTTCTGTTCGACTTCGCCGAACAGGAGCGGGCCACCCTGTTCGGGACTTCCGCCAAGTACATCGACGCGCTGCGCAGCTTGGGCCTGCAGCCCCGGACAACACACGACCTGGCACCGCTGCGCACGATCACTTCGACTGGTTCGCCACTGGCGCCGGAGAGCTTCGACTACGTGTATGAGGAGATCAAGAACGACGTTTGTCTGCAGTCGATCGCCGGCGGCACGGACATCGTCGGCTGTTTCGTCGGCGGCAACCCAATCGGCCCCGTGTGGCGTGGCGAGATCCAGGCGCGGGCGCTCGGCATGGCGGTGGACGTGTTCGACGACGCCGGCAACTCGCTGCGCCAAGAGAAGGGGGA
>JACZXM010000443.1 GCA_022571615.1 Acidobacteriota bacterium
ACTGCTATCTGGAATTTGGTCTGGGGCGTCGCGACGCTCTGTACGACCTGGTCTGCTACTGGGCGCAGACCTACGACTTGCTGTTGAAGGTTCCGATCCGACCCGAGCTCCTGCAAGACGACGGTACGCGCTCAACCGACAGGGCCTTCCAATCGGCGATCGATTCCACGCTTGATGAATTGCTGCAGCAGGCGGGCATCGAGTATGTCCGCTTCGACTCGCTGGAGGAGGCCGTCGAGCAGGCGCGTCTGATCTCCGGACACCTACCGATGGGTTGATCGGCGGCCGGACAACTCGGGGCGCGGACGGAAAATAGCGTTGAACAGAATCTTGAAGGTTTGATGCGCCTGGGCCCGATACTCGGGTGAGAATCCCACCATCACGACGCGTCCTCTCCCGTACGGCAGCTCGACGAGCGCCGCCTTGCCGGCAAGCCGTTCTTCGCCCTGAATCCACCCGCTCAACAGCAGGTCGTGCTCGGGGTATCGGGCCACCGCCACCGCATCGCCAACGGTCGGATCCCAGAACGGACTGTTCCAGAAAAACACCGCAGTCTCGGGCTCCAAGCCATACGCCAGCCAGTGGTTGGTGTCCACCTGTACTCGCAGCAACGAGCCCGGAATATTGAGCTCGGTCCGCGATACCCCGGAGCCGAGATCCTCCGGCCCTGCCAGGTATTGGGTGGCGAAGTCTGTCGACGACGCCCAGGTAAAGAGCGTGCCACCGTCGCGGACGTAACTCCGCAGCGCCTCCACTCCCTGCTCGCCGATGCCACCGGCAAACTCGGGCGGGCTCGGAGCGATTCTTCGTCCGAATCGCTCACTCGGCTCCGCTGACCTTCCCTGCACAATGGCGCGCACCGTTGCGGGCGGCAACACGATGAGCCCGTAGGGCGCCAGATCGCCAGCTCGGATGTCGCTGTCGCGAAGGCTGCTGTACGGGATCCCGTACTGGTCGAGCACGAAGCGCGTCCAGCCCTCGGGCATACTGGGAACAAAGCTGCGGTAGATCCCGACGCTCGGTGGCACCACCCAGCCTGCGGGTACATCCGGAATCTGCGCCACCGCATGAGCCCGCACATGGTGCTGGCGCAATAGGCGCTCGAACTCCTGCATGTCGGCGACTCCCGCAGCGCCGCTTTCAGGCACGTACAGCCAGGAGCCGGCCGGCCAATCGCGACCGCCGGCGGTGAATGCTTCTGTAGCGCGCCGGAGACCTCCACCGGCCAGTCTCACCGCCAGCGTGTGAGCGTTGTTCAGGCCGGCGTCGATCAGGTATGCGGCCGCGGAGCCCGACACCGGTGGCACGATGCCGCCGGCTGGAGGAGCCGGTGCATCGAGCGCTGTCAAGGTCGCCTTGAACGGCTCCGACACGGTGTCGACGCGCACGTTCATGAGCAACGGCAAGGTGTGCGCGGTGACGTCGTAGGGAGGATCGAGCGGACCCCCTTCGTACTGGAACAGCTGCGGATACTGCTGCCGCTCGAGCACGCTCTTGGCAAAGCGTCCGGCCGGCTGTGCCAGCCGGATCACGACGCTGTTGGCCGGGTACCGGGTGCCATCGGCCTCGAACGGCTGGGTGGCGATCTCCAGCTCTACATCGGCGATACGCAAGACCTCCAGGAGCTTGGCCGTCACCGCCGGGTCGGCTTGCTCGGCTGGCACCACGAACGCATACGGCGTGCCCGCCGGTGGATGTACCGAACGGCGCTGGGCGGCCCACATCCCCCGCAGCAGATGCGGCCGCAGGTCGGCGGCCGCCCGCAGCGCCGCCATCGCGGCGGCGTAGTGATAGTCGACGACCTGAGAGAAGCTCCAGGTTCCACCCGGCCACGGCATCGGGAAGTACCAGTGCCGCGATTGGTGCATCGGATTGATGTCGGCGGCGTCAATCTCCAGGTCGTCCGCATAGTTGGAGCTCGCCACCTCGGAGAGAATCCGCACGCCACCGTGGGTGTGATAGTAGGCCCGCGCCGGCGTCCAGGCGTCGTAGCGCTGCTTCCATTCGACACCACGATAACCACGAGCGGTCAGAACCTGACCCATGAAGGTGCCGATCATGTTGTTGGAGGCGATCAACGCCGAATCGACGTTGGGCTCCCAGGGATCCTCGAACGGGGGCACGAAGATTCGTGAGCCGTTCGATCCCTGCTGGTGCTGATCGAGCGTGAACTGCGGATGCAGCAGGTTCTGCATGCGGATCGAGAGCCGTGTCTCGACCTGCGAGAACATGTACCAGTCGCGGTTGTTATCGTGGCCTACGTACTCGTGGTACAGGAACGGCGGCGACGAGTTCTGATACGGCGTCCCGCGCTGCGCATCGAGCCATTCGTAGACCATCTCCTGTCCGTCCGGGTTGTGCACCGGGACATGCGCGATCACGACGTTGCGCAGAATGTGCAGCACCTCGTCGTCGTCCGAGCTGGCCAGCCGATGGGCCAGGAGAATCCCACCCTGGGATGCCCCGACCTCGGTGGCGTGGATCTGCGCGTTGATCACGACGAACGTCTTGCCATCGCGGAAGATCCGCTCCGCTTCCTCCTCGGAGACCCCGCGCGGATCATAGAGCTTGTCGTTGTCGGCCAGCAGCTCGTCGAGCCTGGCGAGGTTCTCGGGAGCCGAGATCAACGCATAGTAGAAGGGGCGTCCCTGGGTCGTCTCGCCGATCCTCCGCACCTGTACCCGATCGGAGCGCTCCGCCAGCAATTCGTAGTAGCGAAGGATCTCGGCGTGGCGTATCAGCACTCCCGGCGAACCGATCTGGCGGCCGAAGAACTCGCTCGGGGACGGGACGTCGTTGGTCATCGCCGGCGCCGGCGCTACCATGAGGGTCGCCAGCGCGCAGCCGATGGC
>JACZXM010000444.1 GCA_022571615.1 Acidobacteriota bacterium
CATACACACCGGCCAGGTCAGCGACCTGGACCATCAGGGAGCTCGAACCGGCAGCATAGCCCACGAGCACCCAGGGAAATCCCGACAATAGCCAGCTTTGCACATACTCGAGCCCCACCCACGTGGACGCCAGGACGAACGGCGCGGCGGCACTGGTGAGCTCGAGTCGGTTGGCCACCACAGCCAGCGCACCCCAATACAACGCCAGGTACGCCACCACCACCGCCGCTGCCGCCAGAGCCAGGACCCAAGACAGTCCACCGAACTGGGTCATCGCGTACACCAGCCAGTACAGGCTGCCGGCGCGAAACACGATGCCGAACAAGAGGCCGAGCCGGAGCGCTTGGCGCGGCGAGCAACCCTGCACCGCCACCAGAAGGGGAACGACGGCAACCCATACCAGCAGCGAAAGACCAACCTTGGGGAAAGCCGCTGCCAGCGCGGCGCCGCCGAGCGCCACCGCGAACCCAGGGCGCGACACCAGCAGGGTGTGGTGGAAGTGTGGTGGGTCTGGCAAGTGGGAGTTACGCCACACTCCCGCCATGGGCTGTTACCCCTGCGTGATCCAGGTGTCCTTGATGTCGGAGCGCTGGCTCAATAGCGCCGCCACGCGTTCGGCGTCAGCCTTGGTGCGATAGCGGCCGACTCGTACACGGAACACGGTAGCGCCTCCCGCGCTCTCGCCCGAGACCACGAACGCGGGGTAGCCGACAGTTGCCAGCTGGGCCTGGAGCGAGTTGGCATCGGACCGACTTTCCGTCGCCTTGACCTGGACGACGAATCCCGACGCAATCGAAGGGTCGTGCGCCGGCAGCCCTATGGCCTGCGGCTCCTGGCGTTGCGGTCGTGGCTCCTGGCGCTGCGGTGCCGGATCCTGGCTTTGCGCTGCCGGGTCCGCCGGGGCAGCCGAGCCATCGCCTCCGGCCGTTGGCTCGCGGACGGACGCATCGAACTGCAGGTCGGCGGTAGCCTGCGAAGAATCCAGCGGCTCGGCCCCGCTCGGGAACAACTCCACCAAGTCCTCACCCGGACCCGATTCGATCACCTGTCCCCTGCCCACCATGACGCCGAACATGAACACGGCGATTCCGAGGCCGACCGCAATCACGAAAGCAACGATCAGACTGCTGTTGCTGAGCTGGATCTCGTAGAAACTCCGCTTGCCCGAGCCGTTCATCTGTCACCCTTGCCTGGGCCTCAATTCCTGCGCTCCGTCGCAGCCGCGGCCCCAGTGCACGACCGGTTAACTTTATCCTATCCGCTCGCCACGGCGTTCCACTCCCGCGGGCCCACGCGCAGCACCGTAGCTTCAGTCTTCGGTATCCCCTCCACTGGAGCCCTCGAACAGGTGTGCCATCAGGTCGACCGGGATCGGAAATATGATCGTCGAGCTGCGCTCCGAGGCCACCTCGGTCAGAGTCTGGAAGTAGCGTAGCTGCACCGCCACCGGCTCGCGAGCCAGCACCCTGGCGGCCTTCGAAAGCATCTCTGACGCCTGAGCCTCACCATCGGCGTGGATGATCTTGGCGCGCTTCTCTCGTTCCGCCTCAGCCTGGCGGGCGATCGCCCGCACCATGTCCTGCGGCAGGTCCACGTGTTTGACCTCCACCATCGACACCTTGATCCCCCACGGGTCGGTGTGGGCGTCGAGGATCTCCTGGAGCTGGGCGTTGAGTCGGTCGCGCTCCGAGAGCAACGTGTCCAGCTCGACTTGGCCGAGGACCGATCGCAGCGTCGTCTGCGACAGCTGCGAGGTGGCGTACATGTAGTTTTCGACCTCGACGATCGCCCTGAGAGGATCCATCACCCGGAAGTACACGACCGCGTTCACCTTGACCGAGACGTTATCGAGGGTGATCACGTCCTGCGACGGTACATCCAGCACGATGGTTCGGAGCGAGACCCGCTCCATCTTGTCGATCGGCCACCAGACGAAGAACAAGCCCGGACCCTTGGGCTCGGGTACCAGCCGGCCTAGGCGGAAGATCACCGCGCGCTCATACTCCTTGAGGACCTTGATCGCGCTGATCAGATAAAGGACCACCACCAGGAAAACGAAGACGACGGGTGACAACGCTCCCATGGACTCAGCTACCTTTCTCGGCATCGGCCGGGCGCACCCGGATCACCATGCCGGTTTCGACGCCAACGACCTCGATCGGCGCTCCCGGGCGCAGCGCGGATTCCGACCGCGCGCGCCAGATCTCGCCGTGCACGAACACCTTGCCCACGGTTTCCGGACCCAGATCGGTTGTCGCGTAACCGATCTCGGAGACCAATCCCGCGCGCCCGGTCCGCACTCGCCCGCGATGGGTTCTGAGCACCAGGCTCACCAGGAACGCGGCGACGGCAGCAACCGACAGGGCAGCGGGAATCACGAATATCGGATGCAGCTGCATCTCAGGGATGGGCCCCGGGATCAGCATCAACGAACCGAGAACAAACGACACCAAGCCCGCGACGGTGAGCAGGCCATAGGAGGTGACCTTCACCTCCAGGATGAAGAACAGCATCGCAAGCCCGATCAGCGCCAAGCCGGCGTAGCTGATCGGAAGTATCTGGAACGCAAAGACCGCCAGTACCAGACAGATGCCCCCGAGCACTCCGGGCAGGATCGCTCCGGGGGTCGAGAGCTCGAAGTACAGGCCGCCCAGGCCGATGAGCATGAGCACGTACGCTACCTGCGGGTTGGCGATCGTGGACAGTATCCTCTGGCGCAGACTGAGCTCCTCGTGCACCACCTCAGCGCCGGTGAGCACGAACACGTGATCGCTGCCCTCGCCGGGCAGCTGACGCCCATCGAGCTGGGCCATTAGGTCGTTGAGATCGTCGGCGCTAAGGTCCGCCAGT
>JACZXM010000445.1 GCA_022571615.1 Acidobacteriota bacterium
GTTACTTCTCATGGCCGTTCTTCTCCGTGGTCGGTGGGGGTTCAGGCTAGCAGGCATAGCCTGCGAGGTTGCAGTATTACAGCGTGTGGTGTCGATCGCCGAATGAATCCACCGTAGCGGTAGCGACGGATGCTCAGTGGTCGCTAGCGGGCAGCGAACGGGCGCCGGCATCGTGGCGCTCACCACCCGAGCAGCACCCGGAGCTTACGGGCGCGTCGTCGTGACACGTGGACCTCGAGGCCGACCGCCGGGCGCAGCACCGCGGTGTAGGTACCCGAGAACATCGGGGCCAGGTGGTCGACCCACTCCAGATTGACGATCGTTGAACGCGACACCCGCACGAATGGGGGCGCCGGAAGACGTTTCTCGGCCTCGTGCACGGCGAGCTTGAGACGGTACCTGCCCTGCGGAGTGTAGGCCCAGGTAATGGTGTCCTCGACCGTAATGCAGGCGATGTCCTCGAGCCCCAGATTGATGATCTTGCCGGCGCGGTGGCCGGCCAGGTGCCCGCTGATGGCAGGGGACAGGGCCTGTTGACCGGTGAGGTCGGAATCAAGCAACGCTCTGTCGCCTCCCTCCGCGCCCCGCTGCCAGAGATTCTGGCGAACGCGTCGCATCGCGCGGCTGAGCTGGTCGGCGTCCACCGGCTTGAGCAGATAGTCGGTTCCCTCGAGCGCGAAAGCCTCCACCGCATGCCCCTCATACGCGGTGGTGAAGACAATCAGAGGTCTCACCGCATCGGGCAATTGCTGGCGCAGCGCTCTGACCGCATCGAGCCCGTCACTTTGCGGCATCCTGATGTCCAGGAAAATGACGTCGGGGCGCTCTCGAAGCGCGACTTCCACCGCCTCGGCACCGTTGGTCGCTTCACCCGCGAGCTCGACATCGGAGTGGGCTTCGAGCAACCGTTTCAGGCGTCGCCGAGCCAGGGGCTCATCGTCGACCACGACCGCGCGGATCCTCATGCCGGAATTCTCAGCTCGACTCGGGTCCCGGGCGAAAGGCGCTTCACCACCAGCGTCGCCGCGCCACGGTACTGCAATGCCAACCTCTGCGTCACGTTGGCCAGCCCACCGCCGGCCCCGCCGGTGCCGGTCGCGAGCTCGAACTCGGCTAGCGACTCATCCAACGTCATTGCCTGCAGCCGTGCGAGGATCGATTCGGGGAAACCGGGCCCGTCGTCCTCGACGGCGATCTGTGTGTAACCATCGACACGATGGACCCGGATCCGTACCAATCCGCCTTCGGGCCGCGTCGCCACGGCGTGCTGAACGGCGTTCTCCACCAATGGCTGTAGCACAAGTCCGGGCACCTGCAGGTCCTCGGTTCCGCTCTCGATGTCTCGCTCGACACGGAGCCGGTCTCCCAGACGTGCTTTCTCGACACGCAGGTAGCGATCGATCGCCTCGAGCTCCTGGGCCAACGGTACGGTACCGGCTGAGGAGGAGCGCAGGCTGTAGCGGAACAGGAACGCCAGGTCGCCGACCAGTCGCTCAGCGACCACGGGATCGTGGTGGGTAAGCTCGGCCAGGGCGTTGAACGCATTGAACAGGAAGTGCGGGTTGATCTGCGCCTGCAGCGCCCGCAAGCGAGCGCGCAGGGTGGCCTCTCGCAGCGCTGCCTCGCGGGCCTCGGCTTCCTCGATCTCGCGGCGCAGCCGGCTGTGCGAGTAGATCACACCCGCCAGGCCGAGCCCGAGCACGGCCTCGAGGATCGGCAGCGTCATCGCCTCTCGCCAACGCAATAGCCAGTACGAGCTCGGGTGCAGCGCCAGCGTGGCCCACGAGAACAGGATCGCCCCCAGCACGATCACCCCCTTGTCGACCGGTCCTTGAAGGAAGGGGGGCAGGTGGGCGTAGTTGGGCCGAACGAGTCGTCGCAACACGGCGCTCGAGAGCGATCCGCACAGCAGCGACCAGCCCGGCTGCCACTGTCCGTGCAGGTACCACAACAACAGCAGCGCCACCAACGAGCCACCCACCAGCGCCGCGATCTCCCCGGCGAGGGCTCGGCCTCTGGGGGCAAGTGCCGCGTCGGTGCTTCTCGGCCGCAGGTTCATCCCCTGATCTCCCGCACCCGCAGCACCATCAGGGTGACGTCATCGACCTGGGCCTGACTGGAGCCTGCATGGCTGGCCATCGCATCGAGGATCGCCGCCGAGATGTCGGCGGAGCTGCCGCCGCGATGCGACGCAATGACCCGAGCCAGTCGCTCCTCGCCGAACTCCTCCTCCTGTTCGTTCGCGGCCTCGGTTACGCCGTCGGTGTAGACCACGAGAACGTCATCCGCGTCAACCGTTCGCCGGTGCACGACATACTCGGCCCAGTCGAACAGGCCGAGCGGAAGGCCCCCGCCGAAGAGGCGATCCTGACCGTTCACACCGATCAGCAACGGCGGGTTGTGCCCGGCGTTGACATACATGAGCTGCCCCGACGGGGTTAGATGCCCCACAAAGAAGGTCGCGTAGCGCTCCGGGGTCGTCCGCTGCACGAGGAACCGATTCACGTGCCCGCACACCTGGGCCAGATCTGGCAGCACCGAGTGCGCGGCCAGGAAGGCCGATTGAAGCGACGACATCAGCAACGCTGCCGGCACCCCTTTGCCCGATACGTCGCCGACCGCGAAGCACATGCTCGAGTCCGGCCCCGGGATGAACTCGTAGTAGTCGCCGCCGACCTCTCGCCACGCGCGGTTCACCGCATGGGCCTCCAGCCAACCCAGATCGGGAGCTGTGGACCCGAGTAGGCTGCGCTGGATGCGCCGGGCGACCTGAAGATCCTCCTCCATACGCCGGTTGGCTTCGACCTCCTGCTCGAGACGGCGGTTGGTGTAGATGACCGC
>JACZXM010000446.1 GCA_022571615.1 Acidobacteriota bacterium
GGCAGCTCGCGGATATCCCTCGGCGAGGCCCGTCCGGATCTTCTCGTAATCGAGGCCGTAGTCGTTGGCGATCATGTACAGCTGGTTGGCGATGGCGAACTTGATGTAGCGCCACGTGTTGGTGAACAGCTTCGCCAGCTCGGCCTCTTCCGGTTCCATCAGCACGATGCGGTCGGTGAGGTGTCGAAAGAGGATCTCGGCCCGCTTGGTCCCAGCGCTGGATCTCCCCGCGATGATCTGGGGCAGTTCGAATAGTTCGGTCATCGCCTCGCCCTGAGCGATTCGCTCCGGGCAGAAGACGACGTCGACGTCGAGACCTTCCTGGGCCATGAGGTCTTCCACCAATGCGGTCACGCCAGGAAACACGGTGCTCCGCAGAACGAGGAGTTGCCCATTGCGCAAATGATCTGAAATGCGCGCAATGGCCCTGCGGACCTCCCATGGGTCCGGGTTGAGGTGCTCGTCGATCGGTGTCCCGACGACGACAACCACGATGTCGGCTTCGGCGATCGAAGCCGGATCGGTGGTTGCCCGGAGCGATCCGTCGGCGCGAACGCGTTCGAGCACGGGCGCGGCGCCGGGTTCGCGGAACGGCAGCTTGCCGTCGTTGATCGTATCGACAATCACCCGATCAATGTCGAAGAGGGTGACATCGAGGCCCTTGCTGGCAAAAGCGATACCCAACGGAAGCCCAACATGGCCGCCGCCGCCCATGATGACGACGGATGGCATCTCATCCTTCATGGTGTGACCTCACTTGCAATCGGCCCGCGCGGATCCACGATGGAATCGACGCAGAGAAATCGTATGCGACTGCCACAAGAGACGCGAAGAGGATACGCGAGATGGGGCTGTCGCCGTAACGAGATTCAACATCTGGTCATTATCGACCTGCCAAATCCAAACCTGACCGATGGGCGCTCCAGCCGGTGGCGGGGGAGCCGGGTGACGTCAACTCTCCTGGGCTGCGAGTCGCGTGGCGAGTTCCGCAACTTGCCGGAGAGGGCAAGAACAAGCGTTCTCGTCCCCGGGTCCGATCAGGAGACGGCGAGGCGAGAGGCAACGAGCAGGCCAGTTGCGGCGACCGCAGCCCCGATCTCGATCGGTCTGACGCTGGTGAGAGTGAGGAGGACGAAGGCCACGATGGCAGCGGCCTGATAAGCGAGCCACCGATCGCGGATGACGCTTCCATTCAGCAGGTCGGTCATCATTGAATCCCGGGACATCGTCGGGTCACGTACCTGCTCCGCACAGCTCTGGGAGCTCAGCCTGATGCGCCGAATCGGCCGGTGGCAAGACGCGGAACAGGTACTCGGTGTACGGCTCGATTCCAAAGCCAGCGCCGGCCAGGTCGCACGCCCAGGCCTTGCCCGGCGCATACACCGGGCGGCCCGGCATGAGCTTCACTCGGGTATGGGGCACCTCAACAGGTTCACCGGCGAGGTACCTCCCGATAACCGACCCCTCGGGGTCGGCGGGTGGATAGTCCGAGATAATGACCACATCGGTGCGGGTTCCTTCAAGAAGCGACAGGTGGAATGCGGCCATTGTGTCGGTGTAGCTCGCCGCCAGCACACTGTCCAGCGGGAGCTCCTCGACCCAGGTGCGGGTCCGCTGCGCGTACTCGTCGGGCGATTGGAAGTCGACGAACCGCACCCCACCGGCGATGCCGAGCGCGGCGATAGAGGCGAGCGCTACCACCGCCACGGGCGTTGACGTCGCGTACCGAGCTGCAATCCAATCTGCGCCGACGCCGGCAACAACGACCAACACGAATACGACCGGGGGGATGAAGCTCTGCGGGTCGGGAGCGGCGTAGAGCAGTGCGAACAAGGCCGATGCCGCTCCCCACAAACCGAGCATCGTGACCGCCGCGTCCCGCCATAGGACGCGAAACCCAACGATCGCCAAGGGAAGGGCGAGCAGCGCGCTCCGAGCGACGCCCAGGCTGAGACGCGGCATCCGCCCCACGAGCGCGTCCGGACCCACTACGAGCGCTGCCCCTCCGATCCCGATCCAGATCGCCGGAATGTCGAGCCACGACTCGGGCGCGACCTCAACGAACGGCGTGGCCGGATCGTTGGCTCGCCAGATCAGATAGCCGTACAACAGCGCGGTCACCAGCAGCGAGCCGAGGCCGAACAGCCACACGCCGAGTCGCCGGAACGTTCTACGGTCGGTCTTCCAGACAAACCAGAGGATCCCGGGCACAAGCAGGGCCATACCCATGTGGTGGGCAAACGACAGGGCTAACACGACAATGGCACCACCGAGGTCAACATCCGCTCCGGTGCGCCGCCACCGCAGCAGCATGGCCAGAACCGCTGCCATGAAGAACAGGTGGGCCGAATACACCTCGGCGACGACGGCGTAGTAGAAGATGACAGGCGCGACCCCGAGGAGCAGAGAGAACGTCGCGGCGACGACGGGTCTTGCATGCAGTTCGCGAAGCGCCACGTAGGTCATTACCGCGGCAGCGATCCCAAACATCGCGGACACCGCGGTGGTGGCGGTGGCGGCACGGGCGTCGCGTATCACTCGTCCATGATCGAGCTGGCCATGCCGAAAAAGGGTCCCTGGTACCAGCTGACCGCTACGATAACCATAAGAGACGATGCAGGCGACGCGCTGGCCCCCGAGGGGATCACGGTAGTCGGCCGCATCCATCGCGATGGCAGGACGTTCGACTACAGCGCGATCACCGATGCCAACGGTCAGGTCACACCGATCTTCCGCACCCCTGTCCTGCCTCCGGGTGAACATCTCATGCGCATCGTCGCGCGCACGCCCATGGGAGAAGTCGTACTGGAAAGACAGGTGCGCTTCTCAAAGAGCA
>JACZXM010000447.1 GCA_022571615.1 Acidobacteriota bacterium
GGTACCCGAGCCATTGCCTGAAGCCGCCGTCGGGGGCGAGCTGCCGGCCGGCGACGCGTTGCCGCCAGCCGATCAGGAGCCCTGGCCGAGCGCGGGCGCCTGGATGCGCCGCCGGCTCAATGCCGTGGTGCGCTGGGCTCTGAGGGACTACCTGGCAGTGCTCGATAGCCGCCACCGCGGGATCGCGCGGGGTATGCGCGCCCAGGGCGAGGCTTTGACCGCGCTGAGCCTCGCGGCCGGGCAGAGCATCGAAGAGGTACGGCGGCACAATCAGGAGATCTACGACCGGGCTCTCGACCAAAGCCGTCGCTGGACGGAGGGCTCGACGGCGGCAACCGAGTCGCTTCGGGAAGCGCTCAATCGAACCGTCGAGAGCCTCGACCTGCTGGTGGGAACTGCTGAGCGGCTTCGCCTGCTGGCTGACGCCAAGGATGCCGAGACGCTCCAACGCTCCGTTCACGGCCCGGCGCGTAAGATGGAGCTGATGTTCGAGGAGTTCGCGCGGCAACAGGAAGCGCTACTGGCAGAGCTGGTCGGGCGGCGGCAAGAGATCGACGAGATCATCCGGCAGCTGCGCGAACGGGACGCTAGATAGCAGCCCACGCCACTGCTGGCACGGGCTGCTATCCCTCCTCATCGTCGGTCGCCTGGAGGGCTTCCCGCAGCTTGCGCCGCTCCGCGGGGTCGACAAACAGAGTGGCGCCGGTCTTGAGCAGATCGTCCACCACAATACCCACGCCTCGTGCCGTGCTGCGCCGCTGGAACTCGCTGATGTCACCGATGAACGGCCACAGCCGGTCGCGGACGTCGGGCGGCAGCACCTGTTCGAGGTACTCCAGGGAGACGCTCTTGAGCCTTGCGTCCTGAAGGACGACGCCGTGGAACGCGGTGCGGATGGGTGCCGGATCAAGGACCAGCGCCAACAAGCGGAACGTATGCTCGAGTGACAGCTCGCCGCGGCCGTACACCCGGTCGTCGACGAACTCATCGCCACTCGGTCTCTCATCCAGCAGACGCTGTAGCTCCCAGATCGGGCGCTCATGGCGCACCTCCGAGCGGATCGCCTCCCATATGCGGCTCTCGGCGCCAGCGGCTGACGGGCGTCGTTTCCTCCGGCGCCAGGCGAGGGCCACGGCGCAGCGGTACCGCACTTCGAAGCGTCGTGCGCTGAGGCCTCCGACAAGCGCCCAATCGGCCTCCTCCTGCGGGATCTTCGTCAGCACTTGCGGGATCCGGCGGCGGACGACGAAGTCGCCGCCCTCGTCCGAAAGTTCTGCCGACAAGGGCACGACCGCACCGTTTCCGAGGCCGACCAGGATCTTCGCGGCGCGTTGATAAAAGGCGTCGCGTGCCAGCAAGCGGATCAGCGCCTCCGCGTGTTCGGCCTCCCAGCGAGCGGTCTCGTCGAGGACGGAAGAGACCACGGCCGGATCGGCTGCCGCGAGTTGCTCGAGTGTTCCCTCGAGCGGATTCGCAGGCGCCCAAGCGGGGCTGGCTGGTGTGTGAGCGCCGGTTTGGGAGGCGGCCAGGCCGGCATGCGACAGCAAGGTCTGCATGTCGAGCTGGGTGACGGTCATGGTCAAGTCGCCGCCGACGAAATGCGTCTGCACCAAGCCATCCCCGAGATCCTGCTGCCCCTCCTTGAGCCGCTGCAGCAGGGTCTGGAAGTACTGTGCTCCCATCGACCGGCTCAACCCCAGGAAACCGATCGCGAGCACGATGACCAACAACGACAGCGAGCGCGAGGGCAGGCCGAGCAAGGTAACCCACAGCAGCACCAGCAGCGCGGCCGCCCCTTCAGCGCTGCTGTCGACGAAGGAATCGATAAAGGCCTTGGTCTTGCGCCGCAGCAGCGACGGCACCGGGACATACAGGTACTCGATGACCGAACGATGGAGCGACTTGCGAATCGAGTTGTCGGCACCGCGTACGAGGGTGGCGACCATAAGCGAAGGCAAGAACAATAGCCCCGTCGAGCCGACCAAGAGCACCATGGGCAAGACGCTCAGGGTCCACGCGACGCCGCCGGAGGCCAGCAATCGAGCAGCTACGAGAATCTGAAGTGCCAGCGACAGCACACCGGTCAGGCCGTAGAACAGGCCAAAGAACCCCACCAGGGCCTCGTCGGATTGGTAGTGGAGGCTGGCCGCTTCCTTGAACTGATAGTCGATCATGAAGGATGCAGCGGTGGCGGCCGCAACGATCGCGGCCAATGTGCGCAGGTGCCGATCGCGCACGACCAGCCCCAGGCTCTCCATCATCGAGGCATCACCCTGGGTGCTGGCCTCGGTATGGATACTCCCGGGTGCCGGCAAGCGGTGCTGGAGTAGGTAGAGCGCCACCAGATTGGCTACCAGACCGAGCACGATGGCGCCGTTGCCGAAGGCCGCACTCAGCGCCCTCAGCGACAGGCCGGCGACCATCGCCCCCAGAGTGCCGGCGGCGCCGATCATGCCGAACAAGCGCTTGGCATCGCGGAGGGCGAAGTACTCCGATGTCAGGATCCAGAATCCCGATGTGAGCAGCAGGGATCCGGCCGCCGTCCACAGATAAAAGCCGATCGTGGTGGCCATGGCGACGCCGCGGAACTGCAAGAACGTGTTCGCGCCCCAGCAGGCGAGTACTCCGGCACCGACCACGATGATCAAGTTGCGATAGACACGGCGTGGGTCGGAGCGGCTCAACAGGCGACTGAAGAGACCAACGGCCGGCAGGCTGACGGCCGTGGTGAGGATCGCCATGTAGGGGAGCAGCTCGATTGCGAACTCGTCCAGGAAGAACGCTTCCCGCAGCGCCCGCGCCACGACGACGAACGAAATGACCAGGAACGCTC
>JACZXM010000448.1 GCA_022571615.1 Acidobacteriota bacterium
CCATCCCGCTTGCCGATAGGTCGATGCGGCCACCGCAAAACCCTCGCCCAGCTGCAGCTCGGCTAGCGGCCCGAGATCAACATCCGGTGCCGGCTCGTCCATCGACAGGCCGTGATTCCAGATCACCAGGTCGCCGTTCCAGGACGCCGGCACGTCGATGCGATAGTACGCGCCACCAGGGGTTTGGCCGCTGAGGGTCGTCTGGGCGAACGCCGGTAAGGCGGTCAAGGCGAGCAGTGCGGGTACCAGAACGATGCCCATGGCCAAGATTCTCTGGCTCGGACGCGTGGCAGTGTGCGGTTGTGCATTCATGCAATGGAGCTCCGGATCCGGTCTGCAACAGTACGATAGCGGTCCTCTGGGAGACCGTGTTGAGCTTGCTAGTGTAGCCGTTGGACAGTTCCTGAGCCAT
This sequence comes from Acidobacteriota bacterium, assembly GCA_022571615.1. Lineage (GTDB taxonomy): Bacteria > Acidobacteriota > UBA890 > UBA890 > WLXD01 > JACZXM01. The sequence continues at coordinate 413 of JACZXM010000448.1, forward strand.
GGGCGGTCGGCAGCGGCCAAGCGCGGAGCCGCTCGTATGGGAATGGTCACACCTGCGTGGTAGCTTCCTTGCGGTGGAAGCGAGCGCACCTCCCCGGTCGCCATTCCAACCCGCGATTCCCATGAGACCCTACCTTCTGGCGGCAATGCTGTGCGGCGCCCTGCTCGCGCCGGCGGCTGCACCGGCCACGGCGGCGCCGGCTACGGCTCGGATCGACGCGGGCCAGCGCGCGCTCTGGGTATGGAGCAGCCCCGACTCGGAGCTGCTGCGATTCGCCGGGCGCCATGGCATCGACACGCTGTACGTACACGTGCCGCCTGGACATGCGTCCGATCGCGTCTTCCGCCGGCTCGCCCGCCGCGCCGCCGATGCCGGGATCGCGCTGTGGGCAATGGCGGGCCATCCTCGCTGGGCCAACGAGACCCGCACCGTGGTTCGCTGGGCTCGTGAAGTCGTGCGGTCCGGCCTCTACGAAGGCCTCGTGGTGGACATCGAGCCGTATGTGCTGGATGCGTGGAAGACCGATGAGCGGGCAGCGCTCCTGCGTCGGTACCTCCGCAGGCTGCGGCGCGCGGCACAAAGCAGCGGCGGGCTTCCTTTCCTCGCCACGGTGCCCTTCTGGTATGACCACGATCGGTACCGCCATCGCGGCCGCTCGCTGCTGGACCAGGTCCTGGAGGCCGTCGACGGTATCGTCGTTCTCGTCTATCGCGACCGGGCGACCGGAAGCGACGGAATCTTGACGCTGGCGGCAGGAGAGGTGTCCCGTGCGGCTGACCTGGGCAAGCAGGCAGTCCTGGGAATCCAGACCGCTGCCGATGAGCTCGACAAGCTGACGTTCTTCGAGGAGGGCGGGGTGGCGATGGAGACCGAGCTCGACACCGTGGTGACCGCGCTGCGCAACGCCCCTGGCTTCGGCGGTATCGCGATCCACCACTACAATTCGCTGCGCCGCTTGCGCGACTGAGGCGCAGGCGGCGCAGCCCGTGGCCGGGTGGATCTGTGCCAACGCTCTCTGGTCGGGTACTATTGCGGGCAGAGACACTCGCCCCGTTTCCTCCGCCCTCGTCCGATGAGAACGACATGATGGCCAAACGCCGATTCATCCTACTGTTGCTCGTGCCAACCGTTGTGGGTCTGGCGTTTTCTGGCCCCGGCGAGCAGTTGGTGCCGGAGATTCGCCAGCTTCGCCGGGCGATGATTCGGGCCGCCGCCGCCCACCGCGTGTCGGTGCAGCCCGATGTCCTGGTCTTCGACCAGCAACAGAATCGCTTCGTGCCGGGTGTGCGTTGCGCCACTCATGGTCTGCTGGCGTCGGAACATGACCTCGCTGTCGCGGCGCGGCGAGCATCGACCCTGAGCGATCTGGAGATCTCCGGCAAGAACAGGATCAAGGTTTATGTGCACGTGGTGCACGATGGCAACAAGGGCATGCTGTCGGAGGCCGACATCGAGGAACAAATCGACGTCCTGAACAAAGCCTTCCGCGACCAGGGCTTCAAGTTCAAGCTGCGCAAGATCACCTACACCGACAGCAGAAAGAACTTCCGCAAGTGCATCAAGTCGAACATCCAGAGAAAAATCGCCAAGGCCGTTGGGGCCAATCCGAGCAAGTTCCTCAATATCTACACCTGCCAGCCAGCGGGCGGTGTCCTCGGGTTCGCGTACCTGCCCAACCCCGGTAGCGGTTTCAGCTTCGATGGCGTCTGGGTGCTGCACTCGACGCTCCCCGGCGGGACAAGCTTCCCTTACGATGAGGGCGACACGGCAACCCACGAGGTGGGTCATTTTCTCGGCTTGTTGCACACGTTCGATGGTGGTTGCGGCGCTGTCGGCGATCAGGTCGACGACACGCCATCGGAGGCGCAACCGGCGTACGGTTGTCCCATCGGTCGCGATACCTGCTCCGGCGGCGGAAGCGATCCGGTGGAGAACTTCATGGACTATTCCGACGACGCCTGCATGAACCACTTCACCCCCGGTCAGAGTCTTCGGATGGGGACCTTGACCGATCTCTACCGTCCCGGGATCTGAGCCCACCGGCTCCTAGCAGGCCGTGACCGAGCCCCAGCCCCTGGATTTGCCGATCGACGGGCAGCTCGACCTGCATACCTTCCGGCCCCAGGAGGTCCGAGGCCTCCTGCACGCCTATCTGGATGCCTGCCGCGAGCGGGATATCCTGGAAGTGCGCGTCATCCACGGCAAGGGCACCGGAACGCTGCGACGAATCGTGCACTCGCAGCTGGGTCGACGCGATGATGTGATCGCCTACCGGCTCGCGCCCGACGCCTCGGGCTGGGGTGCGACGCTGGTCACCCTGGCACCTAACAAGACCTGATAGCAGGCCCGTTGTCCCCGCCTGTTAGAATCCGGCGCCACTTCCCAACGTCACAGTCCCGGAGCTGCTGCATGAG
>JACZXM010000449.1 GCA_022571615.1 Acidobacteriota bacterium
CATGAACGTCAGCCTACCAGTCTCCTGGCCCCCCCGCCTGCCAGCCTGCAGCCCGCCCGGGCGCCCCGGCTCCTTGCCCTCACCCGCAAGTCCCACTTGCCAGACCCATCACACTTCCACCACGGCCTGCTAGATTCGCAACGGCTCGCGCCGCTGCGGCGCCATCAGCTCATCGGTGAGATCGCGCAGCGAATCGACCGTCTCGTTCTCGAAGTACAGGCGGTACCAGAACTCGAGGTTGATCAGCATCCAGAGACGGTAGTCATGGTTCGCCTTGCCGCTAACGTGCTCCTCGAGCAGTCGTTGCATCGCCGCCGCCTCGAATAACCCATGCTGCACGAAACGCGACTGGGCGAACAGCCGGCGCATGAAATCGCGCAACTCGGTGCGCATCCAGATGCCGAGCGGAAACCCGAATCCCTGCTTCTGGCGGTAGATCAGCTCGCGCGGTAGATAGCGCGACGCCACTACCTTGAGAATGTGCTTGAGATCGCGCCCCTGTAGCTTCATCGACGAGGGGATCGAGGCGGCAAACTCCACGACCTTGTAGTCGATCAGCGGCGGGCGGGTCTCGAGCGAGTGCGCCATCGCCATGCGGTCGACGATCGAGAGCAGGTGATCCGGCATCCGGGTCATCAGGTCGGTGTAGAGCATGCGATCGACCAGCTCGTCGACGTTGGTGGAATCGAAGTAGCGGAGGATTTTGCCGACCGAGTCGCCGTCGGTGATGCGCTCTCGCGCCTTGCCCGTAAACAGGCCTTCCTTGGCTTCCGGGGTGAAGCGCAGAAAGCTCATCGCGTGGGCATAGCGTCCGCCATGGTCATGAAAGGACATCGCGTTTACCCAGGCGACCTTCTGCGCCAGGCTCTTGTACCCGAAGCTCTCGGGCACCAGCTTCACGAGCCGGCTCATGACCTGGCGACGCACCCACTCCGGAAGCAGGCAGTAAGCGTCGACCAGCCGCTGCCCCGCGAACCGATCATAGCCGGCGAAGTTCTCGTCGCCGCCATCGCCCGTGAGCACCACCTTGACCTGCTCGCTGGCAACCTCCGACACCAGGTATATCCCGACCCCGAACGGATCGGAGGGCTCGTCGAGGTGATAGATCATCGACGGCATGAGATGAATCAGATCGGCCTCGACCACCCGCTCGTGGGCCTCAAGTCCATAGCGCTCCGACACCATGCGCGCGAACGGGAGCTCGTTGAAGCCCTGCTCCTTGACCCCGATCGAGAAGGTCGGAAAGCCCGCCCCCGAGCTTTTCGCCATCATCGCCGCCACCAGGCTGGAATCGATACCGCCGCTCAGGAACGCCCCAACCGGCACGTCCGAGAGCATGTGCATCTTGACCGTTTGCAGCAGCAGCTCCTCGAGCTCTTCGGCGATCTCGCTCTCGCTCCCGGTCAGCTTGTCTCGATAACTCGGACTCCAGTAGGACTCGATCGACACCCGACCGTCCCGAAACAGGAGCGTGGAGGCGGCGGGAAGCTTCTCGATACCCTCGAACAGCGTGTAGCGATCGGGTATGAAGCGCAGCGACATGTAGTGCCACAGCGCATCGAGGTCAGGCTGGGTGTCGATGCGGCCGGAAGCCAGCAGCGACTTGATCTCGGAGGCGAACAGCAGCTCCTCGCCCTGGACCACGAAGAACAGCGGTTTTTGGCCCATGTGATCCTTGGCCAGCAGCAAGGTGCCCGCAGCCGCATCCCAGAGCGCGAACGCGAACATGCCGCGCAGGTGGCGCACACAGTCGCGCCCGTGATCCTGGTACAGATGCAGGATGACCTCGATGTCGGCGTGGGTCTTGAACCGGTGACCGGCGGCCTCGAGCTGTGCGCGCAGCTGCGGAAAATTGTAGATCTCGCCGTTGGCGATCAGCTGCAGCGTTCCGGTCTCGTCGGAGATCGGCTGGTCGCCGCACTCCAGGTCGATGATGCTCAGGCGTCGGTGCCCCAACGCCACGCGCTCATCGCGGTAGCTGCCGTGACCGTCCGGGCCGCGGTGCGCCAGCACCTCGGTCATCGGACCGATGGCGTCCTGATGCCTTCTCGAGATGATGCCAGCAATGCCGCACATGTTCCGCGCTTCCGGTTGGGCCGATTCCTGGGGCCGCTAGAGGTAGCCCTCGGCCTTGTACCATCGTGCCGTCCGCCGCAGTCCCTCGTCGATGTTGACCTTCGGATCGTAGCCCAGGTCGCGCCGCGCCTTGGAAATATCGAAGGCCCGGTTCTGGCGGTACCAATCGACCCGGCGCGGAAAGATCGGTGGCGCGATCCCGAACGGCTTGCAGACCTTCTCGCAGACATGGCCGGCGAACACCAGAGGCCATATCGGATAGTGCGCGATCTGAACCTGCAGTTCCAACGCCCTGCCGACGGCCTGCACCAGGCTCTCGATCGAGAGGTACTCCGCATCGGCGATCAAGTACGCTTCGCCTGCCCCCTTGCCCCGGTCCTGGGCCAGGATCAACGCGTCGACCAGGCTGTCGATGTAGAGCGGATGGTAGAGAGTGCCGCCATCGCCGAACATGGGAAAGCGTCCCCTGGCGACGCGCCGGAAGATCATGAAGAAGCGCTCGGGATCACCCGGCCCGTAGATCGCCGCCGGGCGCAGGATCGTGGTCTCCAGGCCGCGCTCGAAATACTCCCGCACCAGAGGCTCGGCGTTGTACTTGGTCTGCTGGTAGTAGTCGGCGGCGTTGATCGGCGCGTTCTCGTCGCCGGGTGGGTATTCGACGTTACCGTGCACCCCGCAGGTGCTGCAGTACACGAGCTTGCCCACGCCGTGCCGCGCTGCGGCATCGAGCATGTTGCGC
>JACZXM010000450.1 GCA_022571615.1 Acidobacteriota bacterium
CTGCGCCAGGGCCATGATCACGATCGCGCCGGCAAACCAAACCACTTCCGCCCTTGTCGCGCCCTGATCGAGAGCATCCACCGCGCCGCCGAGCAGGCGCGGAATCGACATGTAGATCAGGTTGGTGATCGCCAGCGCAAGCAGGCCGACCACGTAGCGTCGCCGATAGCGGCCGAACAGATAGGCATACGACCTGAGAATGTTCATCGGCGGTGCAACCTCGTATTCGGTCAGTTTGCGCTATTCGCAGGCCGTGGTTGACGTGGCGTGGGTCGCTAGCGACTTACGGGTGGCTGCAGGAGAAACGCACGCAGAGCGAACAGATACGGTCGCCAGGCCTGTAGCTGCGCTTCCATTTCCGGGGCGGCCCGAAATCCGGAGTGCTCGAGCGTCAGCAGCGTGGCGCCGTCCTCGGTTTCCCGGAACAAGACGGTCACGAGCGTTTCGTAGGCGCCGCCGGGAAAGACCGACTTGGGCGGCAGCCAGGTGAACACCAACTTCGCCGGTCGGTCGATCTCGAGGTACCGGCCCTCCCACACCCCATCATAGCCTTCCCACCCGATCCGGAAGCCCTCGCCCTCCGCAACCGTCATCTCGGCCCAGTGCGAAAGCCATTCCACGAGCTGGTTGGCATCGGTCCAGGCATCGAACGCCAACTCCCGTTGCACTGGAAGCCGCAACACGAAGCGCAGCAGGCGGTCGGATTCGAGAATCGTGGCGGCGGACGGGTCGCGCGGCCGCAGGATCTGTTCGGCGCTCGGACCCTGGGCGACGGCTGGGCTCATCATCGTCAAGAAGGCCAGGATCGCGACCGTTCGCCTCGTGTAGTTGCGCATCCCTGAACCGCCAAGATGGGGCCGTCGGGGCACCGTGCCCCGGCCTGCCGTTAGGTTGCCAGCAGGGTACTGAAAAACGACCCACGCCGCTATGCCCTCAGACCACGCCACGAGAATGTAGGTCACCAATCTGGTCGGCGGAATATCCGACCGCGGCCAGGATCTCGTCGGTGTGCTCGCCGAGCTTCGGAGGCGCCCGTCGCACGCGGCTCGCCGATGCCGACAGCTTCAACGGCACCCCGAGCACTCGCAGACCGGAGTCGGGGCACGCCACTACCATCTGGCGCGACCGGGCCTGGGTCCCGTCGAGCGCCTCAGCAAGGGTGCGGATCCGACCGCACGGCACCTTGGCCGTGCGCAGCAAGTTGATCCAATGTGCGGTCGTGTTCTCGGCGAGCCGATCGGCGATCAGGGCATCGAGCTCGGCGCGGTTGCCCACTCGCTCGGCATTGGTGCCGAAGCGGTCCTGCTCCAACAGCGACTCCAGGCCTACAGCCTGACAAAAGCATTGCCATAGCACGTCGCTCGCAACGCCAACGATCACGGTTCCATCGGAGGTTTGGAATGGCCGGTAGGGCACCAGACTCGGATGCGCGTTGCCGAGCCGACGTGGCGGGATGCCTTCGCACAGATACTGCTGCGCCTGGAACGTGAACATCGAGAGCATGGCGTCGTGCAGGGCGATCTCCACGCGCTGCCCCAGGCCACTCCGGTGCCGAGCCAACAAGGCCGCCTGTACCCCTTGTACCAGGTACAGCCCTGCTACCTCATCCGCAATCGACACACCCACTTTGGTCGGCGAGCCCCCCGGTTGCCCGGTCAGGTCCATGAGCCCGGACTCGGCCTGGATCACCAGGTCGAAGCTCGAGCGAGACGCGTCCTCTCCCTGCTCGCCATAGCCGTTGATCAGAGCATAGATAAGTTGTGGGCAACGCTCGGCAACTCGTGCGTACCCGAATCCCAGCCGATCGAGCACACCCGGTCGAAAATTGGCGACCAGCACGTCGGCGCCGTCGAGCAATCGCCACAGAATCTTCACTCCCGACGCTGACTTGAGATCAAGCGTCAGGCTTTTCTTGTTACGGTTCACGGCCAGGTAGTACGTGGCGACACCGTGGTGGAAGGGGGGTCCCCAGCGACGGGTCTCGTCGCCATGTCCGGGACGTTCCACCTTGATGACCTCAGCGCCAAGATCGCCGAGCATCATGGTGGCGAACGGACCCGCGAGGATGCGGGTGAGATCGACGACTCGGATGCCGCCGAGCGGTCCTTCCTCTGCTCCGGCAGGGGCGTCCTGGTTGCAGCTTCTCATGCTCTCGTTGACATGCAGGCGCGGTCGCGGAAACGAGGGAAAGGGCCTCGTTCGTAAGAAAGTCGGCCCAGGTTCCGGTTTTTGGGTCGCCGTCTGTAGACAGGCCCACCGAAGCATCGCTATTATGGCCGCGCCGGTATGGCATTGGTAATTGCGCGCCAAAGGCTGGGAGGCAACGTGGCCCGCGACACTCGCTTGGTGGTGCGAAACCTCTTCGTACCGAACGATTTCGTCGGGGGCAAAGACCGAGACCACGAGGCGTGTCGGAGCCTCTGGGTGGCGGTGATACGGAAGGCCATGAAGGACATGGCCTACGCGGATGCAAAGGGCCTGCAGCCCGGTTTGACACCGAGCGAACGCGAGAAGCTACAACGCATCTACGAGCTCGACGCGCCCGAGAATTTCTTTCGCAGCAACTGGTTCGAGGAAATCTGCCGCAACCTCGAACTGTCGGCTTCGCGCATCCGTACCGAGATACTTGGCCGCTATATCAACGCCAACGGTTCCACGCCCTTCTTCGGCTGAGCATGCCGGACCGCATCCCGGAGCCGGCCCAGATGGCGCTGCGCGACGGCCGGGTCCCGCATCAGCTGGGTCGCCACCTCGTTCGCGAGTTCCGGCGACAGCCCTTTGCGCAGGTACCGCGAGTGGGAGACGCGGATC
>JACZXM010000451.1 GCA_022571615.1 Acidobacteriota bacterium
CGGTCCGGAGACGACAGGAAGCGGGCGGCGGACAATCTGAGCCTGCTGGTCAGACGTCTCGTAAAGGAGGACGAGAGCGCGGCAGCCGCTCGCATCGCACGCCGGCTAATACGGGTGGGAAACAGAGCCCAAGAGGGCCATCTGCAGATCCTCGCCCTGCAGGCTCTTCACCAAGCGCTCGGACAGAAGGCGTTGCCGGAGCTTATCCGCGCGAGTGCCAGCCCGGACCCGGCCGTGCGGCAGATGGCCGCTCGGCTGACCGAGCAGATCCGTGGGCGCGAGGCGCAGCGGCAGGAACAGGCCGACGGCTTCGTGACCTTATTCAACGGCATTGATCTGAGCGGCTGGATCGGTGAAACCGGCAGCTACCTGGCCCAGGGCGGCAAGATCGTCTTCGACCCGCGGCGAGGCCATGGCGGCAACCTCTACACCGAACAGGAATTCAGTGACTTCGTGCTGCGTTTCGAGTTCAAGCTCACCCCCGGCGCCAACAACGGCCTCGGCATCCGGGCTCCGCTCGAGGGTGACGCCGCCTACGCCGCCATGGAGCTGCAGATCCTTGACAACGCCGCCGCCCGGTACGCGGACCTGCGTCCCTACCAGGTGCATGGCGCCATCTACGGCGTTGCGGCGGCAGAGCGCGGGCATCTGCGACCCGTGGGCGAATGGAACGCGCAGGAGGTGATCGCCCGGGGACGACGCATTACGGTCATTCTCAACGGCGCCACGATACTCGATGTCGATCTCGATCGCATTGCCGCCGAAGGCACCCCCGACGGCCGCGACCACCCGGGTCTGGAGCGCCGATCCGGGCACATTGGCCTTCTCGGCCACGGTGACCGGGTCGAGTTTCGCAATCTTCGCGTCAAGGAGGTAACGGGCACATCCGCGAGCCATTGACCGCGTACGGCCTAGCCTTAGCCTTCCTAGGGCTTCGACGACTTCTACGAGGCCACTGACCTGCTGCCGCGCCGTGCTAACGGATGTAGCCGAGGGCTCGGAGCTCCTTTGCAAGGTCTTCATCCAGCTCCACCGCCTGCCCGGCCGCGCTCTCGCGCAGGGCTCTGGCCTCACGGCGCAAGGCGCGCGCCAGGCGAAGGGTCGATCTGTCCGCTCCTATGAGCAGGTCGACCCTTTCTTCGAGGTCGTTCTCGAGATCGTAGAGCTGCCACTGATTATGCTGAAAATCACGAATCAGCTTCATCGGCCAGCTGACGACGGCCGACAGATTGGTCTCGTACATGATGTTTTCGGCGAACAGCAAGCGATCCGGCAGATCGCCGCCCTCGAACAGCTGCCACAGCGGTACCCCGGCGACCGGCGGGATGTTGTCGATGGCGGCGAATCGTGCAGCCGTGGGCAAGACATCGACCGTCGAGACCGCCTGCCGCCAACGGCGGGCAGGGACCTGCGGCCCCCAGACCACCAGCGGGACTCGCATGACCTCGTTGTGCAGATTGGTGCCATGGGCCAACGCACCGTGTTCCCGAAAGGCCTCTCCGTGGTCGGCGGTGAGGATGACCAGCGCCTGGTCCCAGATCCCGCGGGCCTTCAACCCATCAGCCAGCCGCCCGATCTGGCTGTCCACGAACAGGATCTCCTCGTCGTAGGCGGCAACGTGGAACTCCAGATCGCCATCGCGCTCGGCCTGCACGCGGCTCTCGAGCGTGTCGAGTGTCTCGCCGTAGCGGTCGCGGTAAGCATCGGTGAATGTCCCTCGGGCGGGCTCGGGGGCGTCATAGTAGCGATGGACGTCGAAGACGTGAAGCAGGAGAAAGAATGGCGCTTCACGATGTGCATCGATCCACTCGAGAGCCACATCGACGGTGGCGTCTGCTCGACGGATCTGGTCCTCGGCGCCGCGCTGGAAATCGTAGCTCTCGAAGCCCCGAGCAAACCCGAACTGCGGATGCAGGTAACCTGCATTGACCACCGCCCCGGTGTCGTAGCCCGCTGCCTGTAAGAGCTCCGCGAGGGTCGGTATCGTCTCATCGGACCGTTTGAAGCGGTCGGCCTCGCCGAGGCCGGCTCCATGCACACTCGGCCACTGCCCGGTCAGCAGACTGGCCACTCCCGGCAGCGTCCAGGCGGCGGCCGAAAAGGCGTGCTCGAAGACGCTGCCGGAACTGGCGAGCTGACTGATACGGGGCGTTGTATCGCGGCCGTAGCCGTACAGGCTCATGTGATCGGCGCGCAGGGTGTCGATGACGATCAACACGATCGGGGCCGGCTGCCGCGGTCGCGGAGCACACCCCACCATGGCCGCGGTTGCGACCAGAGCAGCCATCAAAGCCGGCAGGCCGTGGTGGACTGCTCGATGCCTTCGTCCGCTCACACTCATTCTCACGCCGTAGGAGCCACTCGCCCGAGAGTATGCCAGCATGGCTATGAAACCGTGCATCGACAGTGGCCGAGCCCCAAGGTAGGATCGCACGAACACCTGTGTGGGGAGAGAATCCATGTGGTTCGAAACCATCATCCGTAAGCAGACCGGTTGCGCCACCTACATGGTGGGTTCGCTGGAGACCGGCCAGTGCGCCGTCTTCGACCCGCTGTGGGACCCTACCCCATACCTTGATCTGGCGGCCAGCAAGTCGTCCACCATTCGCTACGTCATCGACTCTCACGCCCATGCAGATCACGTTTCCGGGGCGCGACGGCTGGCGGAGGCATCGGGCGGCGAGCTGATGTTGCCCGAGCTGGCCAGCGACTGACTCGGTCTCCAACGCAGAACATTTATGCCCCGCAGCAGTTGCCCGATGAAACCGGAAGGCCACCGTGCTGGCGGCCCCGCTCCCAGCGTAGATC
>JACZXM010000452.1 GCA_022571615.1 Acidobacteriota bacterium
CCGCGGGTGTCAACCAACTTCCCCACCGCCCGGCGACCGCGGCGCCGGCGCCGCGGTCGTTCCGGGGGCCGTGCGGCGGCGTCGCGTCGACGCAGGCGTGGCGCCGCGGGTCGGCGTCGACAGGCTTGGCGTCGGCGTGGCCAGCAACGGGTTTTTCTTGGGGCGGTCGTCTACCTGGTGGCGTTAGCCGAAGGCCAGTCGCGGCGCCACGTCGCCTGGCACGGGGTCCGCACACGACCGTTCAGCCGGAAACACCAGGGTCGCCGTGGTGCCGACGCCGGGCATGCTGTCGATCTCGAGGCGGCCGCCGTGCAACTCGATGAAGGACTTGACCAGCGTCAAGCCAAGGCCGGAGCCGTCGAATTTGCGGTCGAGTGCGCCGTCCCTGTTTCTAATAATTTGACCAATAATTTCAATTCCTCGAATGGCTCTGTTGATTCTTGCAAGAATCGTCGTCGCGTCATACTGCTCAATCTCTCTAGCTACAATTTCTCCTTCCCGATCCAGCTCGTCCCTTCGAGCATCTTGTTTGTTACGTTCTACTTGAATTTCTCTCTGCTCAATGATGAGCTGCGGAAGCTCGTCCAGAAACTCGATCTGGCGCGGGCATTTGTACCGGTCGAGCGCCCGCTTGACATGATCCTGGAGCGTGTTGGCCAGCTTGGTTTGGTCGAAGTCCGGATCCGTAGCGACAACGTACGCCTTGGGCTTGACCAGGCCGTCGTGATCGACGCCCAGTACGGCGACATCCGAAACCGCCGGATGCTGCATCAGGCAATTCTCCACTTCTGCGGGTGCCAGCCACCTGCCAGACACCTTGATCATGTCGTCGCTGCGCCCACAGTAACTAAAGTAACCCTCGGCATCGCGCACCACCATATCGCCGGAAACGTACCAGCGGCCCCGAAACGCCTCGATCGACTCTTGCATGCGCTGCCAGTAACAGGTCGCCCTCGAGTCGCCTCCCACCCACAGGGTTCCGACCTCGCCGTCGGGCAGCTCGTTGCCCGCCTGGTCACAGACCTTGAGTTCGAACCCGGGCACGACGCGCCCCAGGGTCCCCGCCCTCACCTCGCCGGGTCGATTGCTGAGAAAGATGTGCCACTGCTCAGCGGTACCGAGACCGTCCAGCAGGTCGATCCCGAAAGCGGCGTTCCAACGCTGGTGCAGGTCGACAGGAAGCGCTTCGCCGGCAGAGGTGGCTAGCCGGAGGCACGACAGGTCTTGTTGCTCGGCCCCCTGGAAGACCAGCATTTTGTTCACCATCGTGGGTACGTTGACCAGGATCGTCGGCCGGTGGCGCTCGATCTTGTCGAACAGCACCTCCGGCGTGCAGCGCTCGGGAAACAGCACCGCCGCCGCACCGACCGAGAACGGAAACAGTAGGTTGGAGCCGGTGGCATAGCCGAAGAACAGCTTCGGAACCGAGAGCGTGGTGTCGTCCGGCCGGTAGCCGATGACCTGGTGGGCGTAGCACAGTGTCGTGTTCACGAACGATGCATGCCGCTGCACGACCGCCTTGGGCCGACCCGTCGTGCCACCCGAGAAGATCCAGATCGCCGCGTCATCGCGGTGGCTCGGAAATGGCTCAAGCTGGTCTGAGCTCGCGCTCAGCGCCGTCTCGACCTGCGCATCACCCAGAACCAGCAGCTTTGCCGGATGCCGCGCGGTGGCCGCCGCGGCGTGGAACGCCTCGGCCGTGTCGGCGTGCACGATCGCCATCCCGGCCCGCGTGTAGTCGTAGAAGTACTCGATCGCGTCGGGTTTCAGGTCGGGATTCACCATCACCACCACGGCCCCGATCTTGAGAACGCCGAAAAACGCAGCCACCCACTGGGGCGAGTCGGGCAGCGCGATGATCACCCGCTGCTCGGGCTGCACGCCGGCCCGGCGTAGCAGATTGCCGAAGCGATTGGCTTGCTCTTGGACCTGCCGATAGGTCAGCGCCCCGACGTCGGTGAGCAGCGCGTTGCGCTCGCCACCCCCTTCGCGCACGCGTGCGTCGAGAAACCAATCGGCGATGTTGAGCTGCTCTGGAATCTCGTGCTGCATGGCCGGACGATAGCGATGGTGTCTGCGCGGGACAAGTCGGCCAGAGCATCGATCGCGACACGGCGATGGCCGACCCGCGTCGCTAGGAGCCCGTGGCGCGGCGATCGAGGTCACTGCGCCGGTCGTGTTCTGTACGCCGGTCGGTCCCGGAACGCTGCTCCGACTCCTGATGGGAGGAATCCGCGCTCTTGCGCCGATCCTCACGAACCCGCCGGTCGCGCCCTGCCCGCCGGCGCTCGTTCTTTCGACGATCTCCCTGCCTCATGCTCCCTCCTGCGACCGATCGCACACAAGATTTGTTCGCAACCCAGCCGCACACTAGCTCCCGAACCGGTACCGGCACAACCCGCCGGCGTGAACTCCTTAGAGGGCCGTGGTTGCTTGTGACCGGTACGAAACAGGGTCATCCTTCTCTCAGGCGACATCCATGTCGAGAATCGCTGCGTAACGCAGGCCGGTGATGAGCAACGGCACACTCACGATCAACCCCAACGTCTACTCCGGCATCATCTGCCGGGCGATTGGGTTCCCGGTCGACATGTTGCCGGTGCTGTTCGCCATCGGCCGCCCACGGCAGGTTTACACCGGTCACGACACGCGGGAGTACGTGCCGCCGCAGGAGCGCTGATGGCGGTCTTCCGATTCGACGAGATGACATGGGCCGAGCTTGGTGACCTGGACCGGTCGCGGGCGGTGCCGATTCTGCCGATCGGGGCGACCGAGGCACACGGGCCCCATCTGCCGCTC
>JACZXM010000453.1 GCA_022571615.1 Acidobacteriota bacterium
CGGTCATCGACTCGGTCTCGACCACCGAGATCGTGCTCGGGACTGGATCACCGTGCAGGTTGAAGTTCACCGCAAACAGCAGGCCGGTGCTCGGTGACACCGAAAGCGTGGCCGGGAACAGGCCGAGTTTCACGTCACCGGCATAGGTATCGGTCTCGGTGTCGTACTTGAACAGGATCCCGTAGGGGTTGCCGTGCGCCACGGTGACGTACCAATAGCGGCCGTCGGGCGAGATCGTGATCCCGTGCGGACCCTCGGTCTCGGTCGGCCAGACGCCGACGGGAATGCTCCGGATGTGGCGGAAGCCGTCTGGGCCGAAGGCGATCTTCTCCACCACGTCGTCGGACTCGGCCGCAACGTACAGCGTGTAGGTTCTCCGGGCCTGCGGCGGTGCTGCCGAGATCGCAGCCGCGCTCAGCAGGCCGGCAGTCAGGAACGCAGCGGCGGCGATAGTTGCACCGGCGCGGGGACGACGGTCGGTTCGCATGATCGGTGGCCCCTCGGTGATTACGGCAGGTTCTCGCTCGCAGGCTCCTGTTCGCCCTCGCGTGGCTTGAGTCGAACAGCCCACAGGCCGGAGTTATAGTCGGCGAAGAAGATGTTGCCCTTGTACGGCTGCGGCCCCCATGTGAACGGTGCGTTGGGGACGAAGCCTTCCGGATCGTAGGGCAGGAAATAGGCGATCTCACGCCCCTGCCGGTACAGGTCGCCGAGCAGCTCGCCGGAGATGTCGACGATCCTGAGCCCGCCCTGGTAGTAGGCGATGTAGAGAACCTCTTTGTCCTCGTCCACCCACAGATTGTGCGATCCGGCCTCCGGTACCTGATAGCGGGCAACCTCGGAAGGTTCATCCCACTGGTCCCATTCGTAGATGTGTACCCAGCCCTGCATGCGGGGTGGCTCCCCTTCGTAGCCCGGAGTGCCGCCGCGCAAGCCGGCTTCGTCGCCCCCGATCATGTAGAACTTGCCGGTCGATTTGCTGCGGAACGGGAACGCGGCGTGGTTCCAGCCGTTGGGATAGGGCGTTCGGCCGAGCTCGATCGGGTTGCGCGGCGAGCCGCCCTTGCCGCCTCCGCCCACATCGACCGCCACCACGCCGTCCTGCCAATTGGAAGAGTACGCGATTCCGTCTACGACCCACACGTCGTGGATCGCGTGGCCCGGCGTGTCGAGCTCGAAGCTGCCGACCCGACGCGGATTCGATGGATCCTCGATGTTGATCACGTCGTAGCGTCGCCCTGCTGATAGCGCGTAGATATGGTCCTCGTAGATGAACACGTTGTGCACACCGCCGGTGAGCTCGTCGTCGTAGCGCGCCAGTACCTGGGCACCCTTGTTGTACAGATCCGACACGTCGAGAATCAACAGGCCGTTGCGCCGATTCGAGGCGCCTTCACGGCTGATCACCGCGATGCGGCCGTCGGCCGAAACCTTCACGTCGTTGACCGTGCGCGCATCCACCTTGATGGTGTCGATGAGCTGGATGTTGGACGGTTCGGTCACGTCCCAGAAGTAGGCGTGCCCATCGGCGCTATGAGTGCCGGTGGCGGCGTAGTCCCGCCCGTCCGGTCCCTCCCAGATCCACAGGTCCGACGTCGCCCGGTCCGAGACCCGCCCCTGTCCGAGGACCTCGATCTCGCGCTGGACATCCCGGGGCGTGATCGCGACCGTCATAGAAGCGGTGTGCGCCCCACTGGCGGCGACGATGGTGTATTCGCCGGGGGTATCGGCTACGAAGCGACCGTCCTCGGTGATGAGCCCCGAGCCCGGCTCGCCGAGCTCGTGGTTGACGGTACGAGCCTGGAACGCGTACTGCACCGGCAGGTCCTCGATAGGATCGCCGTTGCCATCGAGTACGAGCGCGGTGAAGCGGATCACGTCGCCGGTCCGTGCCTCCTGCGCGGTGGCCCTCAGCTCGAGGGCGGCGGTTCGGTTGGGTTGCACTCGCACCGGAAGCCGGGCCTCGACTCCCGGAGCACGGAGCGTGATCTGGGCGCTTCCCGCCTTCTTGAGCGTCAGCGTTCCAAGGGTATTGACCGCGACGATGCTCGGGTCGCTGCTGGTGAACGAGACCGGATCCTCGCGCTCGGCGCCTGAGGCATCGGTCAGGCGCGTCTGCAGGCGGACGCGGGTTTGGGTGTAATAGGAGGCCGGAGGCTCCACCACCTCCAGTGACGCCAGCGGCGGCTTCGGGATCGTGATCGAGATGTCCACGCGCAACGCTTCGGCCATCATGCGGCGACTGAATCCCTCGCCCGGCGTCGGCACCAGGGCGATGATCACGAAACTGCCGGGCCGGTAGGCTTCGAGCTCACCGGTCTCAGGGTCGACCCCGACGCTGCGGCGCGCCCGCGAGAAAAACATGACCGGTGCCTCGATCACATTGCCGTCGGCGTCCTTGACCGTCGCCGCGAGGGTGGCCGTATCCCCGACCTCGAGCGTCAACTGGGTGGGAATAACCTCGATCGAGGCCGCGCGCGGGGCTTCCTGGCCGCGGGAGGGGACCGCCGCCAGCAACATCGAGAACACCAAGAGCAGCGAGAATCGTTTCATGCGAACCTCCCGAAAGATGTGCCAGCAGCGAGCGCCATGGCGGGGCGCACGCGGAATCGGCACAACGACGATGCGCTGAGTACCCTATACCTTGCCACCGTTGCGGCGAGGGAACAACGGTGCTCCGAGCGGCTCTGTGTGGTAGAAGGGCCTCATGAGAAGCCGCGTGTCCCAGATGTTGTCAGCTTGTCTGGTGCTCGTGCTCGGGGCCGCCGCCAACCTGGCGGAGGTC
>JACZXM010000454.1 GCA_022571615.1 Acidobacteriota bacterium
GCACGAGCCGGTCACAGATCGAGTCGGCGAGGGTGGGCTCACCGATCGCCTCGTGCCAGGAGGAGGGCGGTAGCTGGCTGGCGATCAGGGTAGAGGCCCGCTCGTGGCGGTCCTCGATGACTTCGAGGATGTCACGGCGTTCGGTGTTGTTGAATGGCGTGAGCAACCAGTCGTCGATCACGATCAGATCGGTCTTGGTGAGTCGCTTTAGCAGCCGTGTGTAGGAGCCATCGCCGCGAGCAACAGCAAGCTGATGGGGCAGCTGAGCCGCTCGGACATAGTAGGCCGTGAGCCCGGAGCGACATGCCCTGTTGGCCAGGGCGCAGGCGAGATAGGTGGATGTTCTTGACCGTCCGGTAGCGGCAGGATCCGAGGTGGTGGGCGCGCTCGCAGGCCGCCTCCGGGCGCTTCTCACCGTAGCTCTTGCCCAGCCGCATGACCCCCAGACACGATCGATACCCTTGCTCGGGATGGGGCAAGGCGCTCAGGATCTCGGCGACGAGTGAGCCTGTGGCAGGCCCGGTCTGCTGTCCCCAGCGGATCAGCCGGGAGGGAGACCACTGGGCGTGGGCTCGATGGGCGGCCGGCATGTGCTCGGGGCGCGTGGAGTATTGGCCTCGGCCCCGGAGCCGGGCGTGAGAGGCAACGCGTTTACCCTTGAACAGGATCTCCAGGCACGAGGCGCTGTAGCGCACCTCTACACGCTCGTGCACCAGCTGATAGGGCACCGAGTACAAGTTGCGATCCACCAGCACGTGATAGTCGATGTTGACGCCGGCCTCGGACCACTCGCACAGCTCGTAGCGAGCCGCCGGCAGCGGCTTGAGCGCTGGGCGATCCAGTTGCTCGTACTGCTGTTGCCTGGATACCCCGAGCCGCTGCATCGGCCGAGTGTTGAGAACCACCAGCTTGTCTCGGATCGCCGTGTTCAGCTGTGCGAGGCTGAAGAAGGTGTGGTTGCGCAGGGTAGCGAGGATCCAACGCTGAGCGACCAGAACCGAGGTCTCGACCTTGGCCTTGTCCTTGGCCCGGCCGGAGCGAGCCGGGATCACGACAGCGCCGTAGTGCTCGGCCATCTCGTAGTAGGTGCGATTGATGCCGGGCTCGTAGGGGCAGGCCCTGGTGACGCCGCTCTTGAGGTTGTCGGGGTTATGTTCCCTCCCCCGTTATGTGGCGAGGTGGCGGGCTGACGAGCTGGCTCGGGGCGAGCCCTTCGGAATCGGGCACATAACGGGACAGCTCGGGCACCATGACGACCTCTTTTCACGTTTGCAGAATGGAGGTTGTCCATGCTCGAGCAGTACTTTGTCCGTCCGGACACCGTCGATCGCGTTCGGGAGTTCATGGCTCGGAGAGCCGATCGAGAAGTATGCCGATTGGCTGAGTGAGCAAGGCTACTTGACCAAGACCGTCGCCAGTCGAGTTCCTTTACTGATTCGTTTCGGCGAGTTTGCATGGGAACGTGGGGCCCGAGAGTGGGTGGGACTGCCCGCACACCTTGACGCCTTCATCGAGCACCAGACGCACGCCAGAGCCGAGACGCTGACCGCCGAGAGGCGCAGGTGTTATCAGAACGAACTCCGTGGCCCCATCGAGCAGATGCTTCGTCTCCTCGTGCCCGGGTTCGTCGGTCGTGGTCGCGGTCGCAAGAGCGACCCATTCCATGACCGCGCTGCCGGATTCTTCCGGTATCTGTACGAGGAGCGCGGACTGCGTGAGGCTAGCGTTACGCAGTATCGACACGAGCTTCGAGCCTTCGAGGCCTATCTCGACAGGATCCAACTCCAGAGCCTTCAGGAACTGTCCCCGACCGTCCTAAGCGCCTACGTCATCGACAGAAGCCCGCGGCTATCTCGCTCCAGCATCATCGGGTTCTGCTGCGCCTTGCGGGTATTCCTTCGGTACCTGCATCGCCAAGGGTTCGTGCCGGAGGATCTCAGCCGGACGGTCGAAACACCTCGCGCTTACCGGCTCTCGAGCATCCCGCGCTCCATCAGCTGGGGAGAGGTTGGGAGGATGCTCGAGGCTGTCGATCGCCGGAGTGCGGTTGGAAGGCGAGACTACGCCATCCTGTTGTTGCTTGTGACCTATGGCCTGCGGGCACGCGAAGTCGCCGCCCTCACGTTGGACGACATCGAGTGGCGTCGAGAACGGCTCCGTGTGCCGGAGCGCAAGGCCGGCCACTCAACAGCTTATCCACTATCTCCGATCGTCGGTCAGGCGATCCTACAGTACCTGCGGCAGGGTCCTGATAGCCCGCTCATGAAGGAATCGATCCAGGAGGCGCAAGGTTCCCGGCGGCACATGCAGCTGCAGGATGTACGGAAGGTATTGCCTCGACGAAGCGACCCGGCGGGCTACAAGCGAGGACGGTAAGGTCATTTACAGTGTCGTTGGTCGGCGCGTCAAGAGGGTGAGTCGCCGCGCGAAAGACAAGCCGCCCCACA
The DNA here is from genome assembly GCA_022571615.1 of Acidobacteriota bacterium. Classification (GTDB taxonomy): domain Bacteria; phylum Acidobacteriota; class UBA890; order UBA890; family WLXD01; genus JACZXM01. The sequence continues at coordinate 2,448 of JACZXM010000454.1, forward strand.
TACAGCTATGGAAGCAAACCGAGAAGAAACCCAAACGGACATAGCTGCGCCGCTCGCAACTGGCTCCTAACCGGGTTAGGAGGCCGTTCGTTGCCACCCGACCGCTGTATGCCCCGCGAGGTCAGTCCCACAGCAACATGTCACCTTTAACCAGAGCATCTCGACCGCATTCCCAACAAGGGCGCTTGATGAGCCCCTCGATCTCGGCCTGGACGAGGAGCTTCCTACACCGCCCACATCGGAACCGACTCTCATACAGTGTCTCAGTACCATCTGTAACTCTGATGCACATTTTGGTTGACGGGCGGCCGCATTGGTCGCAGACATACA
>JACZXM010000031.1 GCA_022571615.1 Acidobacteriota bacterium
TCGAGGTATTGACGCATAATTCATATATAATAATTTTAAAATTATAACCAGTATGCCAGAGACTGTCAAACGAGATATTGAGTTCCTGTACGAGGTTGGATCGCTCCGTAATGTAGAGCGAGGCTGGCGCCAACATTTTGCTGTCACTATGACCAATAATCTTGAGCACAGCATGCGGGTAGCCTTCCTAGCGCTAATTATTGCCCGTAAAGAAGGGGTAGGCAATGAGGAAAAAATTCTAAAAATGGCCCTGATTCATGATCTTGCCGAAACCAGGACTTCCGATCATAGTTACGTCCAAAAAGTTTATGTTGAGGCTGACGAAAAAAAAGCAGCCCATGATCTTTTTACCGGGACTATTCTTGAAAACTTAAAAACTGATATTCTTCATGAATATGAAGCCCGGGAAAGTATTGAAGCAAAAATTGTGAAAGATGCGGACAACCTCGACATTGATCTTGAACTAAAAGAGCTGGAAGAACGAGGACATCTTTTGCCGGCTAAAAAAATGGCATTCCGAAAAAAAATCCGGGAGGAAAAATTATATACCAATACAGCACGTAAAATGTGGGATGAAATTGTTGAATCAGATCCGGCCAGTTGGCATCTTACCGCCAACAAATGGCTTAAGATCCCCGATGCTGGTAAATAAATTCAATTGCTTATCTCCCTTATATCGCTCATAACCCTTATCCCCCATGATTAACATCATTGCCGCAATGGCGAAATCCCTGAGACCAGGAAGCCCACTTACTTCACGCGTACCGCGGTCTCCTTGCGACAACACACCTTCACGGAGATCGGCGAGGATCTGGACGTGGACATCGATGCCGCCGGGCGGCGGATGGTCTTCGCTTCGACACGACATAACGTGCAGCCGGATCTGTATATCAAGGCCGTCGACGGTGTGGCGGTCACGCAATTGACGGCCGATCCCGCGTCGGATGTGCAGCCGGCGTTCAGCCCGGACAACTCGCGCGACGCGCTGTACCTGCGCAACTACGGCACGCTGAACGTGCGTGACGACCTGCTGCGCATTCCCGGCATGGGCTCGGTGCTGAGCTTCGGCGCGGGCGACTACGCGATGCGCGTCTGGCTCGACCCGGCCAAGCTGGCCGGCCACGACCTGACGGCCTCCGACGTGGTCAGCGCGATTCGCGAGCAGAACACCCAGGTCGCCGCCGGCGTGGTGGGCGCACCGCCCGCGCCGCATGGCACCGACTTCCAGCTCGCCATCAATGCCCAGGGCCGGCTGGTGAACGAGGAGCAGTTCGCCAACATCATCGTCCGCACCGACACCAAGACCGGCGCGCTGGTGCGCGTCAAGGATGTCGGCCGGGTCGAGATCAGCGCCAACACCTATGCGCTGCGCAGCCTGCTGAACAACAAGGAAGCCGCGGCCATCGCCATCTTCCAGGCGCCGGGCTCCAACGCGCTGGCCATCTCCGACAACGTCCGCAAGACGATGGAGCGGCTCAAGCCCAACTTCCCGGCCGGCGTCGACTACAGCATCGTCTACGACCCGACGCGCTTCGTGCAGACCTCCATCGAGAAGGTGGTGCACACGCTGTTCGAGGCCGTGGCGCTGGTGGTGCTGGTCGTGATCGTGTTCCTGCAGACCTGGCGCGCCTCCGTGATCCCGCTGGTCGCGGTGCCGGTGTCCATCGTCGGCACCTTCGCGGTGCTGCTACTGCTGGGCTTCTCGATCAACACGCTGACGCTATTCGGCCTGGTGCTGGCCATCGGCATCGTGGTGGACGACGCCATCGTCGTGGTCGAGAACGTCGAGCGCAACATCCAGGACGGCCTCACGCCGCACGACGCGACGGTGAAGGCCATGCAGGAAGTCTCGGGCCCCATCATCGCGATCGCGCTGGTGCTGTGCGCCGTGTTCATCCCGCTGACGCTCGTGCCGGGCCTGTCGGGCCAGTTCTACAAGCAGTTCGCCGTCACCATCGCGATCTCGACGGTGATCTCGGCCTTCAACTCGCTGACCCTGTCGCCCGCGCTGGCCGCCATCCTGCTGCGCCCGCATGACGCGCCCAAGGATCCGTTGATGAAGCTCATGGACCGCCTCTTCGGTCGCTTCTTCCATTGGTTCAACTGCTTCTTCCAGCGCCGCTCGGCCGGCTACGGCCGCGGCGTCACCGGCATCCTGAAGCGCAAGTCGCTCGCCCTGGTGGTCTACGCGCTGCTGCTGGGCCTGACCGCGCTGCTGTTCGCGCGCATCCCGACCGGCTTCGTGCCCGCGCCCGACAAGCAGTACCTGATCGGCGTGGCCCAGCTGCCGGCCGGGGCGAGCCTGGACCGCACCGAGGAAGTCATCCGCCAGATGAGCGACATCGCGCTGAAGGTGCCCGGCATCGTCGACTCGGTGGCCTTCCCCGGCCTGTCGGTCGCCGGCTTCTCGGCCTCGCCCAATGAAGGCATCGTGTTCTTCGGCCTGGACAGCTTCGACAAGCGAACCTCGCGCGAGCTGAGCAAGGAAGCCATCCTCGGCCAGGTCAACGGCGCCATCCAGCAGATCAAGGGCGCGCGCATGTTCGTCGTGCCGCCGCCGCCGGTCGACGGCCTGGGCATCGCGGGTGGCTTCAAGGTGCAGGTGCAGGACCGCAGCAGCCAGGGCGAACAGGCACTCTACGGTGCGACCTGGGGTACGCTGGGCCAGATCTACGGCAACCCCAACACGTCCATCGGCACGCCGTACTCGACCTACGACATCAACGTGCCGCAGCTGTTCGCCAACGTGGACCGCGTGAAGGCCAAGCAGATGGGCGTGCCGCTGGGCTCGATTTACGACACCCTGCAGATCAACCTCGGCTCGCTCTACGTCAACGACTTCACCAAGTTCGGCAAGACCTACCAGGTCATCGTGCAGGCCGATGCGCCCTTCCGCGCCAAGGCCGAAGACGTTGTCCAGCTCAAGACGCGCAACGGTGCTGGGGACATGGTGCCCCTGGGCTCGCTGATGAATGTCGAGCCGACCTTCGGCCCGACCCGCGTCACCCGCTACAACGGCTTCCCGAGCGCGGACATCAACGGCGCGCCCAAGCCCGGCTTCTCGTCCGGCCAGGCCGAGGCCGAGATCGAACAGATCCTCAAGCGCCTGCCGCGCGGCATGAGCTATGAGTGGACCGACCTCAGCTACCAGGACCGCCTGACCCGCGACGTCACCGTGCCCGGCATCGGCATCAAGGTGCCGACGCTGGTGGCCGTGCTGGCCTTCTCGGTCATCCTCGTCGTGCTCGTGCTGGCCGCGCAGTACGAGAGCTGGAGCCTGCCGCTGGCCATCATCCTGATCGTGCCGATGTGCATCCTGTCCGCGCTGTTCGGGCTGTGGCTGTCGCACTTCCCGCCCTTCATGCAGCCGGGCGACCTAAACATCTTCACGCAGGTGGCGCTCGTCGTGCTGGTCGGCCTGGCGTGCAAGAACGCGATCCTGATCGTCGAATTCGCCAAGGAGCTGGAGGAGCACGGCAAGTCGGTCTACGACGCCGTTGTCGAGGCCTGCCGGCTGCGGCTGCGCCCCATCCTGATGACCTCCATCGCCTTCTGCGCCGGCGTCATCCCGCTGATCCTCGGCAGCGGTGCCGGCAGCGAGATGCGGCGTGCGATGGGTATCGCCGTGTTCGCCGGCATGCTTGGCGTGACCTTCTTCGGCATCTTCCTGACGCCGGTGTTCTACAGCCTGTTGCGCAAGGGCACCGAGAAGCGCCGCGCCCGCGCCGCCGCGCTGCGCGCCCAGGTCGAGGCGGCGGCCCACGCCTTCCACCCCGGCATCGATGACGCCGACACGCCCAACAAGGGAGCCTGACATGCAAAGGCCTGCACTCACGCTGCTCGCCCTGAGCATCCTCGCCGGCTGCGCCGGCCCCACGCTGTCGCCGGGCCCGCAGAACCTGGCGCCCGAGTCCTTCGCCCAAGCGCCTGCCGCCAGCCCCGGCGCGGCGCAGATGACGGCCGCCTTTGCCGACAGCGCCCAGTTGCAGCGCATCGTCGACGAGGTGCTCGCCAACAACCGCGACCTGCGCGCCGCCGCCGCCCGCCTCAGGCAGGCCCAGGCCCTGGCCGAGTCGGCCGGCGCCCAGCGCCTGCCCACGGTGGGGGTCGGCGCCAACGCCAGCCGCCAGCGCGCGCCCAACGACCTCGGCCAGTTCAACAACTTCAGCAGCTACGGCGTCAATGCCACCGCGCGCTGGGAGGTCGACCTGTGGGGCCGCGCGTCGGCCAACGCGCAGGCGGCCGGCTATGACGCCCAGGGCGCCGCGCTGGACCGCGAAGCCGCCCAGCTCAGCCTGGCAGGCACCGCGCTGAACCTGCAGGCCCAGCTGATCGGCCTGGGCCACCGCCTCAGGCTCGCCAAGGAAGCCCTGCTCGTGCAGAACCAGCTGCTCGACCTGGTCAAGGCCCGCGTCGGCGCCGGCCGCGGCACCGCGGTCGACCAGGCCCGTGCCGAGGCGCTGGTGGCTCAGACCTCGGCCAGCGTGCCGGCGCTGCGCAATGCCGCTTGCCTGACGCGATTGCAGCTCGACCTGCTGCGCGGCCAGCCGCCGGCCGACTGCGACAAGGCCGACAGCGACCCGCTGCCGGCGCTGCCCCAGCCGCGCCTCGTCAGCCTCGGCACCCTGCCCAACCCGGCCGCCCTGCTGGCCGCACGGCCGGACGTGAAGGCTGCCGCGGTGCGGGCCCAGGCCGCCGCCGCGCGGGCCCATGTCGCCTGGGCCGCGCGCTGGCCCACGCTTGGCCTGACCGGCCAGATCGGCTGGAGCGCGGCCAGCACCGGCAACCTGTTCAAGGGCGCCACCGAGGTCCATTCGCTGGCCGGCGCCTTGAGCTGGAACGTGCTGGACTTCGGCGCCCGCAAGGCCGAGCAGACCGCGGCCGAGGCCGGCTTCGAGTCCGCGGTGGCGGCGGCCGAGCAGGCCCAGCTGACGGCGCTGCAGGACGCCCAGGGCAGCCTGTCCACGCTGCGCGAGACCGAGCTGCAGGCGGCGGCCCAGGCCAGCGCCGCCGAGGCCACCACCCGCGCCCGCGACCGACTCATCCTGGTCGGCCCGCAGGATGTGAGCGAGAGCTACTCTCAGTGGCTCGCCGCCGGACTCGGGCCCGGGGTCATCGTGCGCCACACCCCGCCCGAGCAGCAGGTGGCCCCGGTGCCCGTGAGCACGCTCCCGAAGCTCGAGTGGCTAGAGCGGATCGAAATCGAGCCGCCAGACGAATCCGTCGAGCCGCTCCCTGTGCCACGGATGCGGTGCGTGGTCTCGGCCACCGAACTGATGATGCACGATCGCGATCCAGAGGCCTGGCAGCGCCGTTTCGTGCACGGAGTATTGTCGCCCCGGGAGTTTGCGCCCGATGCGCCGTCTCGATCCAGGCTACCCGCAACGGTGCGGGGAACATTGGTACATCGAGTGCTCGAGGAGATTCGCCAGGAGGCGGAGCTGTCGGCGATCCTGGAAGAGACAATCGGGGGGCTTGATGACCCGGAGCTCGAACGCCTACTGTCCGACGATGTCTGTCTGCGCCAAGCGATCGAGGAGGAGATTCGAAGCGTGATCCAGAGTCCCGAGTGGGCCTGGTACGTTGCGGGAGAGCACCATCGCGAACTGAGTTTCGTGCACCTGTTCGGCGCTCGGGAGTGGCGCATTGGCGCCTTCGACCTGTATCGACCCGGCGTCCCCGGCGCAGACGCAGGTCGGGATGGAGCCTGGGTGATCGACTTCAAGACGCACGACATCGGGGCAGACGAAGCTCCGAAGGTCGCGCAGGACTACCGCATCCAGGTAGCGGTCTACGCCGCCGCCGCCGGCATTCGATCACCGGTTCAGGTGGCGCTCCATTTCACACGGCCGGGTGTTGTGGTCAAGATAGCGGGACCGTCCGGCCCGGACAGCCCGAGCGGACAGCAGAGCTTGTTCTGAGCCCCGGCCGGGCGTGGGCCCGCGCTACCGGTTGGTGGGACGACGGGCCCATATCCAGCCCTCCGAGCGGCTGAGCTCGATATCGAACGGTTGCACCACGTCGCCGCGGACGAAATCGGCCGCGGCGAGGCAGCAGATCACGGCATCGAGCACGTCCGCGTTGGACCTGGCCGATCTGCGGGCAGCCGCAGGTAGGGTGAGCTGGCGCTTCAGGCCCTTGAGAATCTCACGTCGTTCGCCTTTCTGCTCAGGTCTCTTGTATCCGGATGACCTGAGCCCGCAGGCGGTCAGGGTGGCGGCCGGATACACCTCGATTGCCGCGATCCGGGCGGCCGTGTTCGGCGACCAGGCCAGCGGAATCGCCGCGCCGGCCAGAGCACGGACCTGTTGCAGAAGCGCGAGCGCGGCGTGCGCTGTGCGCGCGATGCGGTCGGCTCCGACATCGAGCGGCCGCTTGCCGATCTCCGATTCGATAATCCGGTCCGTGATGCGGCGGAACAGGAGGTTCGGATCACCGCCTACCGGGCGTCCTGCCTGGTGGCCGGACAGTGCGCGACTGAGCGCCCTGGGCCAGCCCAACGGAGCATCCAGCGCCAGGAGCGACCACTCGGACTCGTCGATCCAGTCGACGATCGTACGTGCGTTATCCGCCGTGCCCCTGCAGGCGTGGCGCACGGAGAGCCGGTCAGCCTCGATCGTGCCGCATGCCAACCCGACCTTACGCGGATCCGTGGCACAGTCGATACCGATGAGTGTCAACGGTGTCATGGTGTTCCGAGCCTGTGCGGCGCACAGGGGTTGCAGCAGGCGCTTTCCCGAGTCTACTGTCCGCGCGGATACGGATGCTAGCTGAAACTTCCTCGGGGTCTGGGACGGTTCATGCTTGAATCGCCGGTCGCCCGGGTTGGCTGTTCCGGGTTCCAAAGCCGAGTGGTGGGTGCCCTATCCTCGAGCGAGCCTGGGGCCTGCAGGACCGTTACCGGCTGAGCTGGTGGGAGGCGCAGATCGTCGCCGCAGCCCAGTCGGTGCCGTGCGCGCTTCTACTCACCGAGGACCTGCAAGCGGACCAACGGTTCGGAGACCTGCAGGTTGTCGATCCTTTTGCCACCGATCCATGAAGCGATTCTTGCAACGGCCTTGCCGCTCAGACTGGCTGGCACCGATGCTGGTCGAAGGGATCCGAGATGGGGCAAGGTGGCTGCCTGTCAAGCTGTTACCATTGCCCGGTACCGTGAAGTTGTAATTGACGCTGAATACGACCCCTCTTGTACGAACGAGAGGGTTGAGTAAGAGTGCCGGTGGTCGGCACGCCTCCGTCAAGAAGCAGCAACACCGACTTTCTTCGAAGGAGGAGAAAATGGCTACAGGCACTGTCAAGTGGTTCAACGACACCAAGGGATACGGGTTCATCGCGCAGGACGACGGCCCGGACGTGTTCGTGCACCAGACCGCAATCGAGATGTCCGGGCACCGCACCCTGACCGAGAACCAGAAGGTCGAGTTCGACATTCAGCAGGGCCCGAAGGGTCCGCAAGCGTCCAACGTCCGCGGCATCTGAGAACGGAATGCGGAACCTGAGCGTCCGGGATCGGGCGCTCATCGAAGGTTCTGGCGCGTCGCCTTCACCGTAGGGTGGGGCGGCGCGCTTTTATTTAAGTTCGAGGGCGCGGCGCGAGCGCGTGCACGGCGCCTCCCAGAACAGGACGTGTGTGTATGGCTAGACGAAGCAGGATGTCGGTACTGAAACGACAGCGAGAGGCCCAGAAGCGACAGCGGGAAAGGCGCAAGGCCGAAAAAGCAGCGCTCAAGCGAGAGCGGCGCCACGGCAAGAAGCCCGGCACCGTCATGGCGTCGCGTGAAGAGCTCATCGGACTCGGGATCGTACAGCCAGAGGAGGCGACCGGTGAGGAATCCGAATCCGAATCCGAAACTGAATCTGAATCCGGGGACGGCAAACCGGAATAGAAAGGCCTCTTGGCGCGGAGTGCTCGCGGCAGCGAAACAAGATGACTTCATGAGGGCAGTGCGAACCCTGGTGCTCGGTGCCATCGTTGTGGCGGTGTGCTCCTGGGCGGCAGCATCACCCCGGCAGGATGATGATCTTGCCAGCCGCATTCGTGAGCGCATCACGGCCGCCGGCCTGATGGAGCAGACCGAGGCGATCGTCCGGTACGAGCGTCCGTCGGGAAGCGTCGGTGAGAACGCTGCCATCGACCACATCGTCGCCACCCTGCGCGGCGACGGGATCCCGGTGCAGGTACATGAGTTCCGGGCCTGGACCTCCGATCCGGTGGCAGCGAGCGTCGAGCTGGTCGGGGCGGGCTTCGCTCCCGATGCGATCACGGCTGCCTACTCAGGTTCGGTGGAGGGACTCGAGGCCCGCATCGTGGTTCTGGGCTCGGTCGACGACCTGCCGCCGATCGATCGGTTCACCGGTGAGCTGCTCAGCGTCGCGGTTCCGGGCAGCCTGTCCGTCAACGGTGCGATCGCGCTGGTGCAGGGCCTGCCGATGCCCGAGGCGGCCTGGAAACTCGAGCGCATGGGCGCCGTGGGCGCCATCTTCATCAACCGTGCCGAGCGCCTCAACGAGCTCATTACCACCACCGTCTGGGGCAGTCCATCGTTGCGCAACCGGCATCGAAACCCGAGCCTGCCGGTGGCGCAGGTACGCAATAGCGACGGGCAGCGGTTGATCGAAGCCGCCGCCGCCGGCGCCAAGGTTCGTCTCTCGGTGCGCACCGACAGCGGCTGGAGGACGCTCCGACTGGTGGTTGCGCGCATCGATCCCGGCCACGAAGCTCCCTACGTGTTGCTGGGTGGACACATCGACGCGTGGTACCACGGCGCCACCGACGAGGGCGCCTCCAACGCCGCCATGCTGGAGCTGGCGCGGGCGTTTTGGCTCCAGCGCGATCAGCTGCAGCGAGGATTGGTGGTGGCTTGGTGGCCGGGGCACAGCAACGGCCGCTATGCCGGCTCCACGTGGTTCGCCGACCACGCCTTCGGCGAGCTCACCCAGCGGGCGATCGCGTACCTCAATGTCGACGGCATCGGGCAGAAGGACGCGCGCCGGTTCAGCGCCGCGGCGACCGCGTCGCTCGGTGGCCTGGCGCGTGAGGTGATCGCCACCGTGACCGCGGACGAGGCACCGGTGCGAGCCCCCGGGCGCAACTCCGACCAGTCGTTCAACGGCATCGGTCTGCCGTTACTGCAGTTCAACCACAGCCGTCTGCCCGAGGACGGTGGCTACTGGTGGTGGCACACGCCCGAGGACACGATCGACAAGGTCGACCCACAGGTGCTCGAGACCGACACCGAGCTGTACGCCAAGGCGCTGGTGCGGCTGCTGGCGGACCCGGCGCCGCCGATCGACATGGTGGCGGAGGTCGACGCGCTGATCGAGCTGCTCGAGGACATCGCCGGTGCCGCCGGCGAGGATCTGGATCTATCGGGCAGCCTGGATCGAGCCCGGAAGCTGCGGTCGCAAGCGGCGCAACTGCAGCATGCGCTGGCGGCCGGGGCCGGCGACGAGCACGCTGCGATCCGGCTCCTGAGGCCGCTCTATCGGGTGCTGGGCACGCGCTCCGGTCCGTTCCACCCGGACCCGGCGATCGAGTACGGATTGCTGCCGGGCCTGGCACCGGCCCGAGACCTGGCACAGATGGACCCCGCGTCGGATCGCTACGGGTTCACCCTCATCGACCTGATGCGCGAGCGCAACCGGCTTGATGAGGCGCTCGAGACCGCCATGGCCGTCGCCGCGAGCGCCTTGCGCTGCTTCAGCCACGGCTTGCTGCCGCGGAAAGCTGAGGCGGCTACGCAGCGGTGCTGAGATCTCCTGCGATCGCCGCCGCAGTTCGCAGCGTCAGCGCCACGAAGGTATTGGTGCCGTTCGTGCAACCGGGGCTCACGCAGGTGGGGGCGCCGGCGATCCAGAGGTTGTCGTGATCCCACGTACGGCCCGCAGGATTCACCACACTGGAGCTCGGGTCCTCGCCCATCCGGCAGCCGCCGCACGGATGGTCGAGATAGCCACCGGTCCCGGTCGTCAGCAGCCTGCCGCCGCCGCGCCTCACCAGTTGTTCAAAGATCGCATGGATCTTGGCGTGGGTGTGATCGCGCAGCGCCAACGACTCGTCGTGGTCGAGCATTTCGATGCGCGGCAGAGGATCGCCCCAGTCGTTGGTGCGGTCCGGATCGAGCGTCAGGCGGCTGTCGCGCGAGGGAATCACGTCGTAGTAGGCGCGAACGCGGGCGCAGCCGCGCTCGGTACGGGACCGCCAGTCCTGCAGGATCGCGTCGCCCAGCAGCAGGTTGCCCGCATCGTCGCGCAACCGCGGCTGACGACCGTAGGTGGACTCGAAGATGCGCAGATCGTGGCGCACGTACGGGCTGCCCTCCGACAGGCGCATGAACTTGCGCGTTACCAGCGTGTTGTAGCCATTGATCCCCGGGTAGATCTTGACCGGCACCTCGATCATCGCGCTCACCGGCCGGTGCCCACCCATGTACCGTCCGAGAAGCCCTGAGCTGTTGGCCAGCCCGTCCGGGTAGCCGGGCGCGGCGGACAGCAACAGCAGGTGGCTGCTCCACGCGTAGCCCGCAGCGAGCACGAAAGTGGAGGCCTCGAACTGCACCGGCTTGGCGCTGTCGCGGTGCACCGCGAGCGCCCGCACGACCTTTGCGCTGCCGGGATCGACCTGCAGCCGGCGCACGAGGGTGCGGTCCACCACCTCGATGGCACCGCGCTCGAGCAGTTGCTGGAAGGTGAAATCGGGCGAGTACTTGGCACCGGTGGGGCAGATGGTGCAGGTATCGCAGCGCTGGCATATCGAGCGGCCGTCGTAGACGCGGGTGTTCTTGGCCGAGGGCGTGTTCCAGAACGGAATGCCCGCCCTGGCGGCCCAGTCGCGGTAGGCGCGCAGGTTCGGGTTCATCGGGTGCGGGTCCATCGGATAGGGATCCGAGCGGGGATCCTCGCCAACCGGTCCGACCTCCCCCGCCACCCCCATGCGCCGCTCCCCCTCGCAGTAGAACGGCTCGATGTCCTCCCACTGAATCGGCCAGTCGAACCCGACACCGTAGAGCGAGCGGATGCGGAAGTCCTCACGCGAGAACCGCGGCACGGTGCCACCCCAGTGCAGCGCCGATCCTCCTAGCGCCATGGTGCGCGAGATGATCCCTTCCGCCGCCTGGTCAGCGATGGTGTCGCCCGGCCAGGCGTTCTCGCCGTAATCGAGGCTACGCTGCCGGTGCGCGAACCGATCCGCCAGATCGAAGAAGGTCGAGCCCGCCTCGACCACCGTCACCGACAAATCCGTGGTCTCCGTCAGCCGGGCGGCCATCATCGCTCCGGTGATCCCACCGCCGATGATGCAAACGTCGCTTTGCACCGAGCGTGTCATTCGGCCCGCTCCCCGGGGGGCTGGATCGGCGCCAGGGCCTCGACATCGGTGAACAGACCCCGGCAGGTCTCACGCCGGATCGCCATGCCGTAGCATCGGTCGGTGGCTTCGGAGCTGCGGTAGTAGTGGGCCAGCAGATCGACCGCCAGGTGGGTGCCGTCGGGTCGGGCTGGAAGGCGCTGCATGTCCGGGGCCGCCTGCTCGATCACCTCGGCCAGCAACTGGCGCAGATCGCCGGCGTCCAGATCCTCGAGTCGTGCGCCGAACCGCGCGCCTGCGGCCGCCCGCAGGTTGGCAATGTCGTCCGCATAGCCCAGCGCGGGGTGAAGGGCCGTCCGCCGCAGGCGTGTGAAGCCGTACCCGGCGTCCATCTCGGCGTCCGGGTGATAGTCGCGGTGCCAGCGCAGGAACGACTCGATCACCCCCGAGCGCTCCCCGGCCGTTAGCTCGGCCGGCAGCAGCGCCCCAGCCAGTCGCTCCAGCAGCTCCCGGTCGAGATCGGATCCGGGGCTCACCTGGGGTGAGAGAACGGAAACACTCTTGGCCAGCGGACCCGCCACGCTGTTTACCTGGGGCGTGCCGGTGGCGATCCCGGTTGCAGATGAGACCGCGGCAACCACGAAGCTGCGACGGGTCAGCTTGTTGCGGCGCAAGTGCACCTCCTGGCAGGCCGTGGTGCAAGTGTGATGGGTCTGTTTACCACGCTTTGACTACAACCTGCTACTGGGGCTGGCGGGCGACTCTCAGCTGCAGCGGCACGTCCTGGCGGCGATACAGGCAGACGCCGTTGACGTCCTCGCAGACGTAGTAGAGAGCGTATCCCTGCAACAACACCGGCCCCGCGGCCGCTCCGTCGGGTACCTGGATCTCGAGCTCGACCTTGCGCAGCTCTCGGCTCACCGCGGCCGGCGGGTTGGGGACCGTCAAAACTCGATGATCGACCTGCCAGCCTTCGGGAACGTCGACCCAGAACACCAGGCCGTCCACCTCGTTGTTCCAGTGCGCCTTGATGGCGTCGTTGGGCACGAACGTGACATGGGCCCGCGTGCTGGCACCGGGTGCAACGGTGCTCGGCACCATCGTGCTCTCGGCGAGCACGAACTCACCTTGGTCACGGAGGATCCGATCGTTCAGCTCCGGCGGTGAGGACGGCTGCTGATCGATCGCGAAGCGTTGCGCAGGCCCCGCGAACTCGGCGCCTCCTGGCTCCACCACCAGGGGCGAGGGCACCTCACCGCGGGCGGCGATCTCCCGACGTGCCACCGGCACCCAGTCGTAGAACGGGTACGGCTTGTCCAATCGCGGACCGTATTGCTGGATGCGACGCCGCCAGATGTAGTTGTTGGGATCGACCTCTAGCGCCCGCTCCCAGTAGCGCACCGCGCGCTGGAAATCGCCCCTACGGGCCCGACTCGAGTCGTATCGGCGGCGATAGGCAACGCCGGTACGGAACAGCTCGTAACCGTGTCCAGGATCCGCCGCCACCGCCGACTCGAAGGCAGCCAGTAGCTCGTCGATGTCGGTCTCATCCCCCCACAGGTACCGCTCGTGGGCGCGCGAGCGAAGAGCGGCCGGTCCATCTGACGTTGACTCAACAAGAGGGGAACCCGTCGCCGGCTGCGGCGAGGCGCTGGCCTCGACGCCCGGCGGCTCCGCAAACTCCACCTCGACGAAGGTCTTACGGAACTGCGCCAGCCGATCGCGTCGCGGCTGTATCTGACGAATGATCCCGTACTCGTCGATCGCCAGCGTCAGGGGAACCACTTGCACCTGCAGCAGGTCGAGCGAGTCGACCAGGATCGGCCAGTCCATCTGCTTCCACTGCATGAACAGTCTTGCCCGGTCGGGGTGCTGCTCCTGGATGATCCCCACCATCTGGATCTCGCCTGCCTGCTGCCAAGCTGCCGTCGCGTCGTGCCACCCGGGCACGTGAACTCTGCAGCCTGCTCACCAGGACGCGAAGATGTGCAGGATCAGCTTGTGACCGCGAAAGTCGGCGATGCTGCGCCGATTTCCTTCAACGTCGGGCAAGGATAGATCGGGAAATGACTGGCCGATCCGGAACGGAATCCCGTCGCGCTGCGGCGCAGCCTCGGGGGCAGGGGCACTGATCGCCAGCAAGACCAGCGCGC